>NZ_DBHLAM010000001.1:0-15761 GCF_057314195.1 Rodentibacter sp.
CCGACACGGGGATTTTCAATCCCCTGCTCTACCGACTGAGCTATCGAGGCGTTACCGGCTACTGCCGAACAACGGGGCGTATTAAACTATTTTTTGTCGATTCGGTCAATAACTAAATGCAAAAAAATGAAAAAAAACAACATACTTGAACAGTTAATCAACAATATGTTGATAAAAACGACAAAAACACTAAACGTAGTAAAATAGCCCGTATTTACGGTTGACAAAAAGCGGCGTAATGCCGCTGTTTCTTTTTTACCGGGTTATAACCGACAATTTGATAGTATCGGTTTGTCGTCGCCTTCAACTAATGTTGCCGTATCGCCTTTAGTTAATAGTTCATAAGTGTAATTACTGCTTAACGCCTTATAAATCGCGCCGGAAGCGGATTTCACTTGTTTTAACGGCACCATTTCATCCATTTGATTAATAATCGCGTAAGATTGCTTACCTGAATTGACATAAACCACTTCCAACGTTTTGTTATCGTCACAAGTATAAACATAACGTCCAATATCTCTATTCAACTGCGCTGCTTGTACATTTACCGAAGCCAATAACACCGTACCGGCGACAGCTAAAAAAGTTTGCTTGATTTTCATAATACTCTCCTATGGTGAATCATCAATGCGAAGGGTTAGATAAGTTTGACAAAAAATAGTTCGCCAATGAAATAAAAACTATATTGATGTGTACTATAACAGATATGCCATTGAGCACCGCATTGAACGCCCGTCAATAGCGAAAGTAGAAGAACCCACAAAGCAACAAAGCCGACCAAAATAAGCCGCTTAGCATCACCGCGAGTTTGAACGCGAAATGTTTGGTTTTGTGATGGAAACGTTGCATACCACAATAAACGCCGGCAAAACCGCCGGAAAGACAGAAAAGGAAAAAGGTATTTTCAGGAACACGCCATCCATGGCGTACTGCGCGAATTTTGTCTTTTCGCATTAAAAAATAAGCGGTGATATTCACCGCCACTAACCATGTAATCAACACCAAGAAATAAATCATTGCGGGTAAACCGGCAAACGCTTACAAATCGCTAAGACTTTTTCTTTGGTTGCCGTAATCACTTGCGCCTCGTTTTCTTTGCCGATGGCGTCTAACACGTCGCACATCCAGCCGGCCAATTCACGACAATCTTGCTCGTTAAAGCCGCGACGGGTAACGGAAGGTGTACCAACTCGGATACCGGAAGTAATAAACGGTTTTTGCGGATCATTCGGTACGGAGTTTTTGTTCACGGTAATATTCGCTTTGCCTAATGCGGCATCGGCAGCTTTACCGGTTAAACCGTGGCTGACTAAATCCACTAAGAACAGGTGATTTTCCGTGCCGTTGGATACCACTTTATAACCGCGTTGTTTAAATACGTCTACCATGGCTTTAGCATTTTTTAACACGTTTTGCTGATACACTTTGTATTCCGGCTCCAAGGCTTCTTTAAAGCACACCGCCTTCGCCACAATAATATGTACCAACGGACCGCCCTGCCCAGCTGGGAAAACGGCGCTGTTAAGTTTTTTATAGATTTCTTCATCGCCGCAAGACGAAAGAATCAAGCCGCCACGTGGCCCTCCCAAAGTTTTGTGGGTCGTTGTGGTTACCACGTGAGCATGTGGCAATGGGTTCGGATAAATCCCGGCAGCGATCAAACCTGCAACGTGCGCCATATCCACAAATAAATATGCGCCCACTTCATCGGCAATTTCACGCATTTTTTTCCAATCTACTACTTGAGAATATGCGGAGAACCCCCCGACAATCATTTTCGGTTTTATGTCGTGCGCTTGTTTGCGTAATGCATCGTAATCAATCAGTCCTTCATCGGTAATGCCGTATTGTTCCGCGTGATAAATCTTACCGGAGAAACTCACGGACGCACCGTGGGTCAAATGGCCACCGTGCGCCAAACTCATGCCTAAAATGGTATCGCCTGGGTTGAGTAACGCCATATAAACCGCCGCATTGGCCTGCGAACCTGAGTGCGGTTGTACGTTCACATAGTCCGCGCCGAATAATTCTTTCGCGCGATCAATGGCAAGCTGTTCCACAATATCTGCGTACTCACAACCGCCGTAATAACGTTTACCCGGATAACCTTCCGCATATTTGTTGGTGAATTGCGAACCTTGCGCTTCCATCACGCGCGGACTAGCATAGTTTTCAGATGCGATTAATTCAATATGTTCTTCCTGACGACGATTTTCATTTTGAATGGCTTGCCATAACACGGGATCGTAGTCGGCAATAGTCATATTTTTTGTAAACATTCTGTTCTCCTGTGGGTAATATAATTAAGGTCGTATAGTGTAATCATTTATTCGATGAACTTTAACTCATATTTTTTCATTGGATTAATGAAATAAACTCATATGTAAAGCTCAATTATTTTTTCTGCTCACGCGCCACCGCACGATAACCGATGTCTCGGCGATAGAAACGTCCGTTCCAAT
Organism: Rodentibacter sp.; assembly: GCF_057314195.1. Classification (NCBI taxonomy): domain Bacteria; kingdom Pseudomonadati; phylum Pseudomonadota; class Gammaproteobacteria; order Pasteurellales; family Pasteurellaceae; genus Rodentibacter; species Rodentibacter sp. The sequence goes on from NZ_DBHLAM010000001.1 coordinate 2,463, forward strand.
GAATTTGTTCGGCAAGTTTTAAGGCTTTTTGTTGCGCTCTAAATACGCTCTCGCCTAATGCGGTAACACATAACACACGCCCACCGTTGGTGAGCAATTTGCCATCTTTGGCTGCCACGCCAGCTAAGAAAGCTTTTTCACTTTCAACTGCACTTTGTGGAAGCCCTGTGATTTCGTCACCCTTGCGATAATCGCCCGGATAGCCTTCTGCCGCCAACACAATACCTAAGGACGCTTTCGGATTCCATTGCGATTTCACTTCATCCAGTTTGCCATCACAAGCTTTGAGGCAAAGTTCTACAAGATCGGACTCCAAACGCAACATAATCGGCTGGGTTTCCGGATCACCAAAACGGCAGTTAAATTCAATCACTTTCGGCTGACCATTCGGCATAATCATCAAGCCGGCATATAAGAAACCGGTGTACACATTGCCTTCTTGCGCCATGCCGTTCACGGTCGGGTAAATCACTTCGCGCATAATGCGATCGTGGATTTCAGGCGTAACGACCGGAGCAGGCGAATACGCCCCCATACCGCCGGTGTTCAAACCGGTATCCTTTTCGCCCACGCGTTTATGGTCTTGGCTGGTTGCCATCGGCTCCACGTTTTTGCCGTCCACCATCACAATAAAACTGGCTTCTTCGCCGTCTAAAAATTCTTCAATCACCACGCGACTGCCCGCTTCACCAAAGGCATTGCCGGAAAGCATATCGCGCACAGCATCTTCCGCTTCTTGCAACGTCATCGCCACAATCACGCCTTTACCCGCAGCCAAACCATCCGCTTTCACCACAATCGGCGCGCCTTTCTCGCGTAAATAAGCCAATGCCGGTTCCACTTCGGTGAAGTTTTGATATTCCGCCGTTGGGATCTGATGACGCGCCAAGAAATCTTTGGTAAAGGCTTTGGAACCTTCCAACTGCGCAGCCGCTTGAGTCGGTCCAAAGATTTTTAACCCTGCCGCACGGAATGCATCCACCACGCCAATCACAAGCGGTGCTTCAGGCCCCACGATGGTTAAACCGATTTGATGTTCTTGGGCAAATTTCACCAAAGCAGGAATATCGGTGGCGGAGATATTAACGTTTTCCACGTTGTTTTCTAAGGCTGTACCTGCGTTGCCGGGCGCGACAAAAACTTTCGTCGCAAGAGGAGATTGTGCTGCTTTCCAAGCAAGGGCGTGTTCACGACCGCCGTTTCCGATGATGAGGATGTTCATGGTGTGTCCTTGTGAGTTATGAATTCTATTTTTTAGCTTTTAATGACTTTCTTTTATTCATTTACATCGAATTTCGCTCGATGAGCGACCTACTTTTTCTTTGCTTGTGCAAAGCAAAAGTAGGCAAAAAGAAAGCACCCCCTGCTTTGCCTTGTTTCCTGAAAAATTGGGAATTTGCTTAACGGAAATTTTTGAACTCACTACGCTCAAACATGCAAAAATTTCCTACAAATTCCCAATTTTTCAGGCGGCAAAGAAGGGAACCCGATTTATTCTTTCTACGATTTAAAGTACGGTTGATTCAGAAAGTTTTTATCTAACCAATTCCCCTCTTTAGCAAAGAGGGGTAGGGGAGATTTGGCAGAAGTTATTTCAACCTCATAGTACATTTAGTATCGTTTAAATCTCCCCCTCGCCCCCTCTTTACGAAAGAGGGGGAAATAAGTAAGTCACTCATTGAGCGAAGTTATGACATAAATTAATGACGAAAATGTCTCATCCCCGTCAACACCATCACCATCCCATGCTCATCCGCCGCATCAATCACTTCTTGATCGCGCATAGAACCGCCCGGGTGGATGACACACTGAATCCCCACTTTCGCCGCGGCATCAATGCCATCGCGGAATGGGAAGAAGGCATCGGATGCCATCACGCAACCTGCCACGTCTAAACCTTCGTCTTGCGCTTTAATGCCGGCGATTTTGGCAGAATAAACACGGCTCATTTGACCGGCGCCGATGCCGATGGTTTGGCTGTTTTTCGCGTAAACAATGGCATTGGATTTCACAAATTTCGCCACTTTCCAACAGAATAATAAATCTTTCAGTTCTTGTTCGTTCGGTTGACGTTTGCTGACCACTTTTAAGTCGTCTAAGCCGACCATGCCTAAATCCGCGTCTTGCACTAATAATCCGCCGTTTACGCGTTTGAAATCCAAACGTTCGTTACGTCCGTGCCATTCGCCACATTCAAGCAAGCGGACGTTTTTCTTACGTTTTACCACTTCGATAGCTTCTGCAGAAACTTTCGGCGCAATAATCACTTCTACGAATTGGCGTTCTACGATTTCGTTTGCGGTGGCTTCGTCTAATTCACGGTTGAACGCGATAATCCCGCCAAAGGCAGAAGTTGGGTCGGTTTGATAAGCGCGGTTGTAGGCTTCCAGAATATCTTTGCCTAACGCCACGCCGCATGGGTTGGCGTGCTTGACGATCACGCACGCCGGCTCGTCAAATTCTTTCACGCATTCTAGCGCCGCATCGGTATCGGCAATGTTGTTATAGGAAAGGGCTTTGCCTTGAAGTTGGGTTGCGGTTGCCACGCTGGCTTCTTTCACGTTTAAATCCACATAGAACGCGGCATTTTGGTGGGAATTTTCGCCGTAACGCATGGTTTGTTTACGCACGAAGTTCAAGTTTAAAGTGCGTGGGAATTGACCGCACTTGGCATCTGCATCTTCTTCCGCCGCGACATGATAAGGTTTCACTAACTGACCGAAATAGTTCGCGATCATGGAATCGTATTGTGCCGTATGTTCAAAAGCTTTAATCGCTAAATCAAAACGGGTTTCCAAAGTAAGACTATTTTGATGTTGATCCATTTCCGCAAGAATTGTATTGAAATCATTGTTATTGACCACGATCGCCACATCCTTATGGTTTTTCGCTGCAGAACGCACCATAGTTGGGCCGCCAATGTCAATGTTTTCTACCGCATCTTCAAGGGTGCAATTCGGTTTTGCTACGGTAGCAGCAAACGGATATAAATTCACCACCACCATATCAATGCCTTCAATGCGGTGCTGTTTCATGACTTCATCGTCCGTACCGCGGCGACCTAAAATGCCGCCATGCACTTTCGGATGTAAGGTTTTCACGCGACCGTCCATCATTTCCGGGAAACCAGTGTAATCAGACACTTCGGTGACCGGCAAGCCATTTTGTTCTAACAATTTTGCGGTGCCGCCGGTGGAAAGTAATTTCACGCCACGCGTTACTAAACCTTGAGCAAATTCCACAATACCGGTTTTGTCTGAAACGCTTAATAAAGCCTGACGAATAGGACGATCTGTCATTGTATTTTTCCTTTATTAATTGGTAAAAAAATAGGCGCGCATTATAACGCAAACGGTTGCGTAAATATAGGGACAGAAAAAGGACTTTTACGGTTTATGAATAACCGGGTTAAAAACCCAATTTTTCAATCCAATTTAAAAATGTCGGCGCATCCATAAAACCTGTTACGCGGCTATTTGCGAGCTCATTGCCGGCTTTATCAAGAAATAAAATCGTCGGCAAACCCAGTACTTGATAACGTTCCATAATGGCTTTATTTTCTTCACCGTTTTGAGTCATATCCACTTGAAGCAATAACAGATTATTAAAGGCTTGTTGCACTTTTTCATGGCGAAACGTGTATTTTTCAAACTCTTTACAGGCGACGCACCAATCGGCATAAAGATCCAACATCGCCAGTTTGTGTGGATTGTTCGCCAAGGCTTGCTCCAGTTCTTGCAGGCTTTCAATGCGGTGGAATTTCACAGGCTCAACTTCACCATTGGAAGTCGTGTAGAGCACCGCATTGGAACCTTGCCAGACAAGGGTTTGCAGAGGTTGCGCGGCAATCACGGCGCAAACCAAAGACAAAACTTTCAACGCATAAGCGAAACCATTTTTCGGCATTTGCAGCGCAAACCAAACAAAGAACGTCGTCGCCAATAACGCCCACAAACGCGGTTCCCAGCCTTCCGGCAAAATGCGCGAAAGTAAAAACACCGGCAAGGCGAGCATTACAAAACCGAAAGTACTTTTCACCGTGTTCATCCACTCGCCGGATTGCGGCAAAATTTTGTTACCGAATAGCGTAATCAGCATCAACGGCACACCCATGCCAAGCGCCAATAAATACAAGGTGACGGCGCCGGTAAATAAATCACCACTTTGTGCTACATACAGCAACGCACCGGAAAGCGGCGCCGATGTACAAGGCGACGCAACCAAGCCTGCAATCATGCCCATGAAGAATGCGCCGCCGAATGCGCCGGAGGTTTGTTTTTGGCTTAAAGCGTTCAGCTTGGTTTGTAGAGAACTCGGTAATTGCAACGTAAACACGCCGAACATAGAAAGTGCGAGCAAAACGAACATGACCGATAGCGCGATCATTACGTAAGGATGTTGCAAGGCGATTTGAAACGGCAGCCCTATGGCAGCGACCGCTAAACCGAGCAACGTATAAGTGAGCGCCATACCTTGCACGTAAAGGAAACTCAAGGAAAAGGCACGCGCCATATTCGGGCGATTTTGCCGGCCGATCACAATTGCCGACAACAACGGCAACATCGGTAATACGCAAGGCGTGAAAGCTAAGCCTAAACCTAGCAGGAAAAAGCCTAACACTGCGTATTTATGCCGAAACAAACCGGCAGCAAGTTGATCTTGCGGCGCCGACAAGGGCTGTTCGGCAATTGAACGCGCGCCCGTTTTTTCAAAAGTCTGCGCTGACGTAATTAAATCACCCACACGTAAAGATTTTATTTCCGGAGGATAACAAAACCCATCGGTGCAGCCTTGGTAACGGATTTCAATGCGGTCCTCCGGCGTAAAGGCGTTTGCAGCGGAGAAAGTCGCATCTAGCGGTTTGGTGAATACGTTCACTGCGCCGAAATAAGGATCCTGATGAATTTCCGGCGGTTGCGCAAACGTCACCGCAAGTGTCTGTTCTACAGTAGCTACGCTAATTTTATCTTGATACAAATAATAGCCGTCCGCCGTATTCCAGTGGACATGTAACTGATGTTTATCGGGGGAAAGTTGGATGGAAAGTGGAAAAGCGTCTTCTACTTTTAAAAAGGTTGTTTGAGATTTATCCAATAAACCCGCTTGTGTCGCGAATGCAGTAAAAAACAGGCTAAAAATAAGGAAACATTTTTTCATAAAAAAGGGGTCATGAGGTTGGCGTGGCGAGATTTTAACATAAAGAAATTTGAAACCCTAAAAATATGATTTAGATCATAAAAATAGAAGGATCACAAAAAATAGCCGCTGTTTTCCATTGTTACAACAATGTTACAAAGCTAAAATACGCCTCACTAAAAATAAGTAAAAGGATTGAAAATGGCAGCACCGCAAATTCTTATTGTTGAAGATGAAGCCGTGACCCGCAATACATTGAAAGGGATTTTCGAAGCGGAAGGTTACATCGTGCTTGAAGCCGAAGAAGGGAAACAAATGCACCGAGTATTAAAAAATAATTCGGTTGATTTGGTAGTAATGGACATTAATTTGCCCGGTAAAAACGGTTTATTATTGGCGCGCGAATTACGAGAATACGCCAATTTGCCGCTGATTTTTTTAACCGGTCGCGATAACGAAGTGGATAAAATTTTAGGTTTAGAAATCGGTGCTGATGATTATATCACCAAACCTTTTAACCCACGCGAACTTACCATCCGCGCGCGAAATTTGTTACACCGCGTGATGGCGCAACACGAAAAAGAAAACCGAAGCGGACGAGAATTTTATCGTTTTAACGGTTGGACATTGAATTTAAACAGTCATAATTTAATCAATCCGGAAGGCGAAGAATTTAAATTGCCGCGCAGCGAATTTCGCGCCATGTTACATTTCTGTGAAAACCCGGGCAAATTGCAAACCCGCGAAGAATTGTTGATGAAAATGACTGGGCGCGAGTTAAAACCGCAAGATCGTACGGTGGACGTCACTATTCGTCGCATCCGCAAACATTTTGAAGATCACCCCGGCACGCCTGAAATTATCGCCACGGTGCATGGCGAAGGTTATCGTTTCTGTGGCGAAATCGAATAAAGACCAAGATAACGCAAAGAAAGGCTGAGGATTCAGCCTTTTTCTTTCCCCCTCTTTTTGCCATCACCGCACAGATTCGGTAGAATCTGCGGAAATTTTTTCACCGGATCAAATTATGACAAAGAAAAAACTAAAACCGGGTTCAAACACCATTGCACTGAATAAACGCGCACGCCACGATTATTTTATTGAAGACGAAATCGAAGCCGGGCTTGAATTGCAAGGCTGGGAAGTCAAATCCATGCGCGCCGGCAAGGCAAATATCAGCGACAGCTACATTATTTTCAAAAATGGCGAGGCTTATTTGTTCGGCGCGACCATTCAGCCGTTAAGTTTGGCTTCAACCCATGTAGTATGCGATCCAACGCGAACGCGTAAACTTTTGTTAAAGCAACGCGAACTTGAATCGCTGTTCGGCAAATCCAGCCGCGACGGGTTCACCATCGTCGCGCTTTCCCTTTATTGGAAAGGCGCATGGGCAAAAATTAAAATCGGCTTAGCGAAAGGAAAAAAACAACACGACAAACGCGATGATATTAAAGATCGTGAATGGAAAGTCGCAAAAGAGCGAATTATGAAAAATGCGCGTCGCGGCTAAAGGGACGTTTTTAAAAAGGGAAGCATTTTTAAAACGTCGCACAACGCCCGAACCTTGGGCAAGATGCCTCATCTTGAGGTTATTAAGAAGTCTATCGAAGCAAAATCCAACCTTATTATTGATCTCTAAAAATAGCACCGCATTGAAACCCCTTCCAATGCGGTGCTATTTTTTGACTCCAACTTAAACCGTTCGGTCAGAACTCAAGGCTTATAAATAAACTCAACGCCTTCGTCATCTTCTTCCGTCCAATCATCGTCCCAATCTTCGTCATCCACTTGATGTTCGGCAAGTTGTTCTTGGTGATAATCTTCCCATTTGAATTTCACTTCTTCCGGTGCGCTTTCCGGCACCTCGGCTTCGCGCGGGTGAGCAATAATGAAGTCCATAATATCGCGACATAACACTGGCACGTTTTTACCGGTGGCGGCGGAAATGAGGTAATAATCACCGTCCCAGCCAAGACGCTCGACGATGTCTTCGGCGCGTTCGCGCGCTTCTTCATCGCTCATGGTGTCGATTTTATTGAACACCAACCAAGTCGGTTTTTCGGCGAGTTTTTCGCTGTATCGGAACAATTCCGCTTCAATAATCGCCATGTTATCCGCCGGATCGGAACCGTCAATCGGGTTAATATCCACCAGATGAATTAACACGCGACAACGTTCCAAGTGTTTCAAGAAACGAATGCCTAATCCCGCGCCGTCCGCCGCGCCTTCAATTAAGCCGGGAATATCCGCCACCACAAAGCTGTTCGCGTCGTCCACTTTCACCACGCCGAGGCTCGGCACCAAGGTGGTGAACGGATAATCCGCCACTTTCGGTTTGGCGGCGGAAACGGCACGAATAAAGGTCGATTTTCCCGCATTTGGTAAACCGAGCATACCTACATCAGCGAGCAACATTAATTCTAAACGCAAATCGCGTTTTTCACCCGGCGTCCCCATGGTTTTTTGACGCGGCGCGCGATTTACAGAAGATTTGAAACGAGTGTTGCCTAAGCCGTGATAACCGCCTTTCGCCACCAACATTTTTTGTCCGTGTTTGGTGAGATCGCCCAAGGTTTCTTTGGTGTCGTTGTCAATGGCGCGCGTGCCCACCGGCACCGGTAAAATAATGTCTTTACCGCGACGGCCGGTACAATCCGAACTACGACCGTTTTCACCGCGTTCGGCAGCAAAGCGTTTGTTAAAGCGGTAGTCGATTAACGTGTTAAGATTCTCGTCTGCCACTAAATACACGTCACCACCGTCGCCACCATCGCCGCCATCCGGCCCGCCTTTCGGGATAAATTTTTCACGACGAAAACTCACGCAACCGTTGCCGCCGTCGCCCGCTTCCACGCGGATGAGGGATTCATCAATAAATTTCATATTTTTCCTGTTCTGTTCAGTTATTTTTAAGTCGGCGTATTCTAGCAGAATCTCGCGATAAGTTCGCGGGATAAAACGGGAGGAAAAGAAAAACCGACCAGGGATAAAGTGCGGTCGGTTTTAAGATAGTTTTAGAAATTAGAATCGCCAGTCGGCCACCAGCATCACGTTAAGCGGTCTGCCGTAGAAATTATTAATACCCATGGTACGAACGCGTGCATTTTCGTAATAGCGTTTATCCGTTAAGTTGGTTCCGATCAAACTTACACTGAAGTGTTTATTCGCTTGATAACGAATATCCGCATCAATTAAGCCGTAACCACCTTGTTTAACGCCCCACAAGCTATCCGTTTTGCTTTGAATGGTCGTGCCTGCGCCGATCGACCATTTTCTATCGTCAAACGGTAACGTGTAGCTGGTATAAAGGCGGAACATATGTCTTGGCGTATGTTTACTGAAATTTGTTCCGGCAGTAAATCGGCTACCTTCAGTTTCTCGGTATTCGCTCATATTAAAGGTATAACCGGCGAACATTTGCCAATTTTCCGTTAACGCGCCCGAAACTTCGGCTTCAAAACCACGACTGCGAATCTTGCCGATTGAAGTATAAGCCCAGTTACCGGCACTATTGCGGACGTTTAAATCATAAGGGCGATTTTTTTGAATAATTTGGAAAAAAGCAAGCGAGCTGTTTAATTTTCCGTCGGCAAACCAATCGGATTTCCAACCGAATTCATAGTTAGTCCCTTCGATTGGATCAAGCAAATTGTTGTCCATATCGCGGTTTGTTTGCGGTTTTTTGATGGTTGTATAGCTGGCGTATAAGCTATGTTTATCATTCAAGTCATAGGTAATACCGAAATAAGGAACAAAAGAATTTTTGCTATATTGCGTAGAAACGCCGGTTTTATTGTTATCAAACCTGTATGTCCAACGGGTGTAACGTCCGGCGGTAATTAAATGTAATTTTTCCGTAGGATTAAAACGTACGCCCATTGAAAAGGCGTTATTTACGATGTCTTTTGCAGTGTCAGTATAATTCGCATTACCCGTCGACCAATCGGGACGCGGCACGCTGTTCCAGTTATAAGTGTAAATGTTATAAGCATTGGCAGAGCGGGCTTTCCACGGATTATAGGAATCTTGTTTTTCTTTCGAATAAGAATTCATAAAGAAAATATCGTGAGTTTGCCCAAGCAAATCAAATTTACCGTTTAAGCGGTTTTGCCAAGAAATTTGCGAACCGTGATTATCGTAAAGCTGAATATTGTCGGTTGCGCCGGTAAAAATGCCATTCTGACCGATACCGACGAATCTTCCGCCGGTATTCGCAGCGAGGGCAAATTCTTGTCTTGATGACGAACGGATGTAATTGACTTTACTTTCCCATTTCCAATTATCGTTAAAGAAATGTTCAAACTCCGCAAAAACGTTGCGTTTATAAAATACCGTTTCGTTCCAAGGCGCACCTAAATAAGTTTTACGAGAAAGATTTAAGTCGAAACCATTTCCCATTGGAACGCCGTAGAAATCCGGCGTACTTTTCACTTTTTGGAACATACCGCCCAGCGTTAATAGACTGCTGTCGCCTAAATCGGCTTCAATCACACCATAAATAAGTTTTGTATCACCGTCCACATTATCTTTAAAGGTTTTATCGCGGCTTCCTTGTGCGATAAGGCGTCCGCGAATTGTTTTAGACGGGTTTAAACTTCCCGATACGTCAGCGATTCCAACGGTTTTACCAAAGCGATCGAAAGATACGGAACCACTCAATTGAGTGGTTTCGGTAGGCTTTTTGCGCACCGCATTGATCGTACCGCCCGGTTCGCTGTTTGACTGAGTTAAGCCGGTTGCGCCGCGAACCACTTCAATATGATCATAAATTGCAAGGCTGGACATACTTTGCGGATCGTTATACGGATTTCCCGATGCACCGGCGACGGTTGTTGAAATGCCGTCTTCTTCCATTTGATCAATGTAAAAGCCACGCGATTGGTAACGCCAGCGCGTGGCATCAGGAATCACATTAATACCGGTGATTGTTTTTAAGGCGTCTTCCATAGTAGTGATTCGTTGTCGGTCAAGGCGTTCTTTGGTAATCACACTCACCGATTGTGGCGTTTCTTTCGGACTTAATTCCAGTCCCGTTGTGGTTTTCATCGCAGAAGTGGTATAGGACTTGGTATTTTCCGTAGCGGTCACATTGGATGCGGTGCTCACATTGATCACATCCAATTGTTCGTTGGCAAAGGCAGTGCTGTGAAGGGCTAAAAAGAGCGTGCTAAACGTGAAAAGATGCCACTTATTTGTTGGTTGATTGTGCATAAAATTGATCCAAGGAAATAAAAAATAACTTCATCAAATGATATTTATTCGCATTTAAAAATGCGTGCGAATAATAGCAATTCTTTTTTATTCCGTAAAGATTGATTTTTATGCGATCGGTTTCAATTGATAGCGGCGATTAAACAAGTCTTGCCACTCGTTTTGATGAGTAATGCCGATCACAATCGTTTCCGGCAATCGGCACTTAAGCAATTTGAATAATTCACGTGCGGAAACAACGTCCAACTGATTAGCGGTTTCGTCAAAGAAAATGAGTGCCGGGCGCAAAATCAACGCGCGAGCAAAGGCGATACGTTGTTGTTCGCCGCCGGAAAGGATTTGCGACCATTCGCGTTCTTCCGTTAGCGACGCACATAAATGTGCCAGTCCGACATCCTGTAATACATTTTCAAAAACATTTGGAAAATCGACCGCACTTTTCGGATAACAAAGCAGGTTATCCAGCCGATCTTTGGCCAGATAGCTTTTTTGCGGCAAGAAGAGTAAGGCGCTGTCCGGTAAACTGAAACTGCCGTTCAATGGCGGCCACAAACCGGCTAAAGTGCGCAACAGGCTGGTTTTGCCGATGCCGCTCGCGCCTTGCAAATGCAACCAATCGCCGGGTTGTAAGCATAATGAAATCGGTTCAAATAACGGCGTTGATTGAGCGGGTAAGGCGACTTGTAACTGTTCACAAATCAACTCGTTCCCTTGCTTTTTCGGTTCCGCATAAGCGGGGAGCGCATTAAGGGATTGTTGAAATTCCCACAACCGTTGCACCGTGGCGGACCATTCCATAATGCGTTTATAAAAATCCATAAACCAGCCGAAACCGTCCTGTACCGAACTGAACGCCGAACGCGCCTGCATCATGGTGCCGAAGGTAATGGTTTTGGCCAGATATAAAGGCAACACGGCAAACAGCGGCAGAATATTGGTGAGGCGTAAATAAGACGCGCTGAACACTTCCAGTTTGAATTCCCGTCCCATAATGGCGTGCCAGTTTCGCACAATGCGACTAAAGCGCTGTTCAATGCGGTGCTGTTCGCTAGGTTCACCTTGGTAGAACGCAATTTGCTCGGCGTGGTTGTGTAAGTTTAACAAGCCGCGACGATAATCGGCTTCGGCTTGTTGTTTTTCAATGTTTAACGGCAGCAGGCGGCGACCGATGAAATGGGTGAATAAACTGCAAATTAAGGTATAAATTAGCACCAACCAAACCAAATAGCCCGACAATCGAATCGTGGTGCCGGCAATTTCAAATTCAATTACACCGGATATTTGCCATAAAATGCCGACAAATGCCACGATCTTGGCGATATTCATACATAAATTTTTTAACAGATCGAGGCTTTTTTCCGCCAGCATCGCCACATCTTCGGCAATTCGTTGATCCGGGTTGTCCGGCTCCTGTTTCAGGGTTAAGCGATAAAGCTTGTGTTGTGTTAACCAGTTTTCTTCAAATTGGCGGGTTAAATGCGTCCGCCAGCGAATAATCAAGAGCTTGCGCAACCAACTGCCGATGGCGACACATAATACTACTAATGCCATATAGCCCAAATATTGTAAGGATAGCGGCAGAATTTTCTCGGTTTCAAATGCCGTGAGGGCATCGTAGAAGGCTTTATTCCAATGATTAATGTAAACGCCGACTTCAATAATCAACAAACTAAAGCCTAAAACGCCCGCCAATAAGCCAGCCATTGCTTGCGGTTACACCAATAGGGACGGATGAGTCGATAGAAGTGGCTAAGGGTTTGCATACTAGGATTTATTTGGAATGAGTTTGTGTCCGATGGCGGATAAAATCGCGCCGCATACGACAATAAACGCGCCGATATAGCTCAGGATATTGAGTTCCGGCGCGGGGAAATCGGTCGGATCAATGTAATGAACAAGGTGAGCAAATAAAATGGTAAATAGCGGAACCAGAGTGATGACTACGCTGACTTTGGATACTTCCCAGCGATTTAAGGCTTCGGCATAAGCGCCGTAGCCGAACAAGGTGTTTACGCAGCAGTAAATAAAGCAGCCGAAGGCAAATGGCGTTAATTCACGGACTTGTGAAAATTCGGCAAAGGGCGTGAAAACCATGGCGCAGCCGAAATACATCATGAATAAAATTTGTTGCGCGCTGAATTTTCTGAGCATGAGTTTTTGCGCCATGCCGTAGGCAACCCACACCAAGGCAGCGCTAATACTGATAAATACGCCGGTGGAGTATGTGTTTAATCCGCTGAAGATTTCCAATCGATCGTTAAAAAATAAGCCTAAACCGATGAGTAGCAAAACCAAGCCGATTTTTTGGTGTAAGCCCAGCTTTTCTTTAAAGACAAGCACGCCGCAGATGAGCATACCAAAAGAGGATAAATGGATAAAAATTTGCGCTACGGAAGGTTCGATGTAATTTAACGAGCTGTTAAATAAGAAAAAATTTCCCGCTAATCCCATTACGCCGATAATTGCCAACCCGGCAAAATAGCCAAGTTTAGAGAAATCGGGTAAGGCTTTTTTATAAGCGAGTAATAACAAGAGGGCGCAAGTTGCTACAACAAAGCGATACCAAACAATGGTTTGCGCATTCATCACCGCGACGACCTGTTTTAAGGCAATCGGCAGGGAGCCCCACGCCATGGCGGTAATCAATGCAAAAAGGAAACCTAACAGGGGTTGTTGTTTCATTATTTCATCTACAAAAAATGCCCCGCATGAAAGCAGGGCATTTTATTCTGTTTTAGTAAAATTATTCGGTAACGATACTCACGTATTTACGGCTTTTTTCGCCTTTTACTTCAAATTTTACTTTACCGTCGGCTGTCGCGAATAAGGTGTGGTCACGTCCCATGCCAACGTTGTTGCCTGCGTGGAATTTGGTACCACGTTGGCGAACGATGATACTACCTGCTAATACAGATTCACCACCGAAACGTTTAACACCAAGACGTTTAGCTT
>NZ_DBHLAM010000002.1:0-12496 GCF_057314195.1 Rodentibacter sp.
CTAAAAATCAAGACTTTCTCAAGTTCATACTCTGCACTCGGTGTATTTGGGCGATTTTCCGTTGCAAATACACCACTTGCAAGCGTCAAACCAAATAAAAGTGCGGTCAGTTTTAGGGCTGTTTTTTTCATCATTTTAGAAAATCTCTTTTAATTTAGATTCATCTAAAATAACACGATCGTCCTCTAACAATAATGCTGGGAAGCCCGCATAGCCTTGTGCTTTTGCATCATCAAACGCAGGGTGGCGATCACGCAAACGCAGCCATTGTTTGAGGTTTGGAATGGAAGAAAGCACTTCCACCGCTTCGTATTCCACGCCCAAGCGTTTAAGTTCCGCCACAAATGGCGCGGTATCTGGGCATTCTGCGGCATAATAAAGAATCGGTTTCATTATTCACCTTCTTTTTGTGCGGCAAGAGCGGTCGGATTTGGTGTTGCTTCCGCAATTTTGGTCAAGCGATTACGATCACGATGCTCAAACGGTTTGTCGTAACCCGGAATTGTCATTAATGTAGTTTGATCGTAAGACCAAGTGCCGTCATCGTTAATATTCACCGTGATTTCATAGCTTTCTGTGGTGAATGATTGTTCCAAGAACGGATTTGACACAATGCCGTTGGTTAATGAGCCACGCACCGATTTCACGGTAAATGTTTTCGCATCAGGTGCTGCTTTGCCCACGGCCATTAAAGTTTGCCCGCGCGGAATACTGACGGTGAATAAAATATTGCCGGTGGCCGGTTCCCAAAGCCAGTAGCCCACTTGATCGTGGAAAGTTTCCACCTCGTCAGGTTGCACGATATGGGTGTGGTAACGCAAACCGTAGAATAATTGCGGGCCGTTGGTTTGGGCATCGATAGGTTGTAATTCTACGCGTTCGATATAAGGATCTTTCACCGGGCCTTCTTCTTTTGGATTGATATCCAAACCGCGTTTACCTTCCCAAATGCCCGCCAACCCGGCTAACGGGCCGAGATTCGCAAGGGTGTTTACATCTGGTTCGGCTTCGGTGTAGATGTCTTTTGGATATTGATAATCGGTCATATTGCTCTCCTTTAATGTCACTGAGAATTTTGTTTACTTTGCCGTGTAGCTATTTTTCAATGCGGTGCTATTTTCAACTTCCGCGGAATTTCACTTTTCAATGCGGTGCTATTTCAGAGGTTCATTTTTACCGCGTTATTTCTTACAACCCGGGAAACCTAAAGCTTCACGGCTGGCGTAATAGGCTTCCGCCACGCCTTTGGTGAGGGCGCGAATGCGTAAAATGTAACGTTGGCGTTCGGTGACGGAAATGGCTTTGCGCGCGTCTAACAAGTTGAAGCTGTGTGCTGCTTTTAAAATGCGCTCGTAAGCCGGCAACGGCAGCGGTTTTTCCAATGCCAATAAGGATTGCGCTTCTTTTTCGTATTGATCGAAGCAGTAGAACAAGAAATCGGTGTCGGCGTATTCGAAGTTGTAGGTGGATTGTTCCACTTCGTTTTGATGGAATACGTCGCCGTAAGTGGTTTTACCGAGCGGGCCATCAGACCAAACTAAGTCATACACAGAATCTACGCCTTGAATATACATCGCCAAGCGTTCCAAACCGTATGTGATTTCACCGGTCACCGGTTTACATTCCAAACCGCCCACCTGTTGGAAATAGGTGAATTGGGTCACTTCCATGCCGTTCAGCCACACTTCCCAGCCCAAGCCCCAAGCGCCCAGCGTCGGGTTTTCCCAGTTGTCTTCCACAAAACGAATATCATTTTTCGTCGGATCGAAACCGAGCATTTTTAAGGAATCCAAATACAGTTCCTGAATGTTGTCCGGCGACGGTTTAATCACCACTTGGAATTGGTAATAATGTTGCAAACGGTTCGGGTTTTCGCCGTAACGACCGTCAGTCGGGCGACGGGACGGCTGCACATAAGCAAAGGCCATTGGCTCCGGCCCTAACGCGCGCAAAGCGGTCATCGGATGCGATGTGCCCGCGCCCACTTCCATATCAAAGGGCTGCACGACGGTGCAACCTTGTTTTGCCCAGTAATCTTGTAGGGCGAGAATCATGCCTTGGAATGTTTTTACGTTGAATTGATTGCTCATAATTTTGAATCTACGAATGTGATGAAAAATGAGCGCATTATACTTGAAACGAGTGGGCGGATAAAGGCGAAAGTAGGGCGCAAGCGTAGTTAAACACGGCGATATTTTTGATGGAATATGAATAAAATTGTCGTTGACTATGAAAGTTTTCAGTTAGGCAACCCGTTGCTGTTATGTCAGAATGCCTGCCGATTTTTGTTATATCAAAGGAACCAAAATGATGAAAAAAAGTTTAATTTCGACTGCATTTTTAGCCGCTGTTTCCGGTTTTGTTCAAGCCGAAACCACTAAGCTTCCGAGCGTTAATGTTTATTCCGCTTATGCTGCGCCGGTAAACCAAGATCAAACTGCATCTTCCGTTACCGTGCTCACCGAAAAAGATTTTGCACAGCGTAATGCCACTTATGTGAGCGATGTGTTGAAAACGGTGCCGGGTGTGGCGATGGGGGTTAGCGGAGGACGTGGTGCGGCAACCAGCCTTTTCTTACGCGGAGCGAATTCTAAACACACCGCAGTAATCATTGATGGCATTCGCGTTAATCCTGCCGATACTAACTTTGACTTTGGTGGCTTATCATTAAGCAATATTGAACAAATCGAAGTGTTACGTGGCGAGCAATCAGCGCTTTGGGGAAGTGATGCAATGGGTGGTGTGGTTTATATCACGACCAAAAGCGGTTTATACAAAGACAAACCTTTTAATGTCGATTTTGATTTTGGTACGGGATCGCACCGTACTCGTGATGGCTCTGTGACTGTTTCAGGTCAGCAAAATGGCTTCTATTATGCGCTTCACGGCGATAGTCATCGTACAAGCGGTATTTCTGCGCGTAGTAAAAACGTTTTCAACTATACAAGTCTTTCGGGAGCAACATCAACAAATATCCCTGCAAGTGAAAAAGATGGTTTTCATCGTGATAACGCTTCTATCCGTTTAGGCTTTGATGACAGTAAAAAAGGTTTTGATTTCCTTGTATCGCACTCATCGCAAACCTTGCATTTTGATAATAGTGCCGTAGATGAATTGAAGTTTGATGATAATAGTCGCGTTCGTGAAACCCGTTATAAATTAAGTGGTTACGTGGGCAATTTGGATGATTTATTTGTTCATAAAGCATCGGTAAGCCACATTAAAACCGACAGCAATACCGCACAATATAACTCTTGGACTTCTTCTGTCGGAAAAACAAAATATGACAGCAAAAAACTTAATACTAACTACCAATTAGATATTAATTTTGACCGTGAAGGAGAGGTCAAACAAGCGGTTAGTTTGTTGGCAGATTATCAAAATACGAAATACTTAGCGTCTGTTTATAACTACGATGAGAAAAAACTTACCGAAAAAAGTCTTGCGGCAGAATATCGTTTGTTCACCGAGGCAGATCATAGCCTTTCCATAAGCGGTCGTTATACCGATAACAGCTTATTTGAGAATGCGTTCACCGCACGTCTTGCAGGTGCTTATCGTTTATCTCCAAACTTTAAAGCGCACGCAAGTGTAGGTAAAGCGATTCACAATCCGACATTTATTGATGTTTATGGTTGGGGAGGCGCGACGAGTTGGGTTGCCAACCCAAATTTAAAAGCTGAGAAAAGTTTAGGCGGGGAATTAGGTTTATTAATCGAAAGCAATGACAAACGTCATAGCCTAGATACCACACTTTTCGCCCGTAATGTGGATAATTTCCTTTCCGCCGTACCTGTCAGCGGTTATACGGTTTATCGCACGGTTAATCGTGACGGTAAAACCAAAATCAAAGGTGTAGAAATCGCCTATAACGGCAAATTAACGGATACTCTTTCAAGCTATGCGAACTACACTTACACCTATATTAAATCGGAAAACGATCAATATGGTTTAAACTACGTTCGTCGTCCGAAACACACAGGCAACCTTGGTTTAGCGTACCAAATTACTGAAAAATTGGGCTCGGATGTGAATGTGTCTTATGTCGGTAAACGTTTAGATTCGGGCGATTTTAAAATGCCTTCATATACACTTGTGAATTTAGGTATAAATTACCAGCTTATTCCAAACCTTAATGTATATGCCCACTTAAATAACCTATTCGATAAAAAATACGAAAATATTGTCGGCTACGGACAGGACGGTCGCAATGTTTATGTTGGATTAAGAGGCTCCTTCTAAACAAAACCGAAATGATGTAGCGATTGCGTAAAGCTGAAATGACCTCACAAAATAGCACCGCATTGGAGCCTTTTCCAATGCGGTGCTATTGTTTAATGTAAGCTTTAATTCAAACGGTTTGAGTATTTGTTACATAATACCGAACAGACAAGAAGAGCGGTGAAACTCACCGCTCTTTTTTCATTCAGACATTCTTATTGTCTTGCCACCACTTTGCCATCAACATAATCCACGGTCACAACGCTGCTTGGAAGCAAGCTGCCGGAAAGGATTTGTTGTGCTAATGGGTTTTCGATTTCTTGTTGAATGGCGCGTTTTAATGGACGGGCGCCGTAAACCGGGTCGTAACCCACTTCGCCGATGAAATCAATTAAGGCTTCAGTGAATACGATTTCGTAACCGCGGGTTTCCATTCGGCGTGCCAAGCGTTCTAATTGAATGCTTGCGATGGCGCGGATGTTTTCTTTACCAAGCGGATGGAACACGACGGTTTCATCAATACGGTTGATAAATTCCGGACGGAAATGTTGGCTCACTACCGACATCACCATATTTTTCATTTCATCATAGCTTCCGCCTTGATGTTCTTGGATTAAGTGAGAACCCAAGTTGGAGGTCATAATCACCACGGTATTACGGAAATCCACGGTTCTGCCTTGTCCGTCGGTTAAACGTCCGTCGTCTAACACTTGAAGTAAGATATTGAACACATCGGCGTGCGCTTTTTCCACTTCATCAAGCAAAATCACGGAATAAGGGCGACGGCGTACGGCTTCCGTTAAATAACCGCCTTCTTCATAACCCACATAGCCCGGAGGCGCACCGACTAAGCGAGACACGCTGTGTTTTTCCATAAATTCGGACATATCAATACGCACCATGGCATCTTCGCTGTCAAAAAGGAATTTCGCCAAGGTTTTGCACAATTCGGTTTTACCCACACCGGTTGGCCCTAAGAATAAGAAGGAACCAATCGGACGATTTGGATCAGAAAGCCCTGCGCGGCTACGGCGAATCGCATTCGCCACCGCATCGACGGCTTCATTTTGACCGATCACGCGTTTGTGTAATTCTTCTTCCATACGCAAGAGTTTTTCTTTCTCGCCTTCCATCATTTTGGAAACCGGAATACCGGTTGCTTTAGAAAGCACTTCGGCAATTTCTTCGTCCGTTACGCGATAGCGCAGCAAGCTCATTTCTTTGCCTTCAGAGGTTTCGGCTTGAGCAAGTTGTTTTTCAAGCTCCGGAATTCGACCGTATTGAAGCTCGGACATTTTGCTTAAATCACCGGCACGGCGGGCTTGTTCCATTTCGGTTTTTGCTGCGTCTAATTCTTGTTTAATATGTTGTGAACCGGAAAGGGTGGCTTTTTCAGATTTCCATACGTCTTCTAATTCGGCGTATTCGCGTTCTTTTTCGACCAATTCTTTTTCTAACATTTCTAAACGTTTACGGCTGGCTTCGTCTTCTTCTTTTTTAAGCGCTTGTTGTTCCAATTTTAATTGGATAATACGGCGCTCTAATCGATCCAACGGTTCCGGTTTAGAGTCAATTTCCATACGAATACTGGAAGCCGCTTCATCGATTAAGTCAATCGCTTTATCCGGTAACTGACGATCAGAAATATAACGGTGCGAAAGTGTTGCCGCTGCGACGATTGCCGGGTCGGTAATATCCACGTGGTGGTGGATTTCGTAACGTTCTTTCAAACCACGCAAAATCGCGATGGTATCTTCCACGCTTGGTTCATCGACAAACACCTTTTGGAAACGACGTTCCAGCGCCGCATCTTTTTCGATATATTGGCGATACTCATCAAGCGTAGTTGCGCCGACGCAATGCAATTCGCCGCGTGCCAAACTTGGTTTTAATAAGTTACCCGCATCCATTGCGCCGTCAGTCTTACCTGCGCCCACCATGGTATGAATTTCGTCGATAAATAAAATCACGCGACCTTCTTCTTTGGCAAGTTCGTTGAGCACCGCTTTCAAGCGTTCTTCAAACTCACCGCGATATTTTGCGCCCGCGATCAATGCCCCCATATCTAACGAAAGTACGCGTTTATTTTTCAATCCTTCCGGCACTTCGCCATTGACAATACGTTGCGCCAACCCTTCCACGATGGCGGTTTTACCCACGCCCGGTTCACCGATGAGTACCGGGTTGTTTTTGGTACGGCGTTGTAGCACTTGAATTGTGCGACGAATTTCTTCATCACGTCCAATCACCGGATCCAATTTGCCGCTTTCTGCACGGGCAGTTAAGTCAATGGTATATTTTTCTAAGGCTTGACGGCTTTCTTCTGCATTTTGATCGTTCACGTTTTGTCCTCCACGAATTTGTTGAATGGCTTGCGAAACTCGTGCCTTATCAGCACCGCATTGAACTAAGATATTACTTAATGCGCTACGTTCCTCTAAAAGGGCAAGCAAGAACAATTCGCTTGAAATAAATTTATCTTTGTTTTGCTGTGCGAGTTTGTCGCATAGATTTAATAGATTAAGTAATTGGCGCGAAATTTGTACATCGCCACCGTTGCCGGAAACTTGTGGCAGCTTATTGAGTTCGTTGTTTAATTCGTTACGCAATAAGGCAACATTCACACCGCTTGCCGTTAAAATTGGCGCAATTGAACCGTCTTGTTGATTTAATAATGCGCTCAATAAATGCACCGGTTCAATGTATTGATTATCCTTGCCGATCGCCAAAGACTGCGCTTCCGCCAAGGCTTGTTGAAATTTTGTAGTAAATTTTTCAATGTTCATGTCTGTTTACTCGCTGTAAATTAAAATAGTTTTTGGCTTTCGCCGCTTACGGAAAGTAGGTAAGACCGATGGAAAGAATTTCAAGGGAAAAAATAAAATATTTTGGTTTTATCTATTGATTAATAACAGACGATAGGTTTCATCCCACCAAAATATCAAAAAGCGGTACATCCCAATGTTCGATAGGAAGCTGCTCCAGCTGCTGGCACTGGTGGGCTAAGCCGACTGGAATAAAGGACTTTTGCGGCCAATTTTGCAAAGTGCGGTCGTAAAATCCACCGCCCATACCAAGGCGATTGCCTTGTTTATCAAAAGCCACCAACGGCGTAAATAAAATATTCAGTTCATTCAACGGCAACACATTTTGCACATTGAGTTTAGGCTCCCAAATGCCAAATTGATTTTTCACCATCGGTGTATCAGGCAAATAACGCAAAAATAACAAATGCCCTTTGGCAAAAGGATGCAACACCGGCAAATACAGGTTTTTATGTTGCGCCCAAAGTGCATTTATCAAGGATGACGTTGCAATCTCGCCATCAAAAGAAAAATACAGTGCGATATTTTGCGCTTGGCGTTGTTCGATTAAAGCTAATGCTTGTTGGGTAATAGACTGTTCCGCCAGTTGCTGCTGGAACACAGTTAAATTTGCTCGAGTCTTTCGGATTTGAGAGCGAATTTGCTGACGTTGCTGTTGGATATTCATAAGGAATGAAAGAAGAAAGGACCCAGAGTGCCGTTGCGGGTGGTAGTCCTTGAACCCGACGGTTCAAGAAAATCGATAAGACCGTTTTCAGGTTTCTTAATCCTTTGCGATGCAAAGGTAAAGCTTACACACCAACGGCAGGAAACCGATTTATTAGATTTTAAGTATCGGCTCAGGGACATAACCCACTGGCGAACACTCCAGGAAATTTTTATGCGGTTATACTAGCCCAAATCCCTCTATTTGACTAGCGTTTATTTTGCCGATTTTGTTAGGTTGGTCACAAAATAATATTTTTATAAACACGAAGCAACGTGCTCATTACCATGTTTCACATCCTTACGGTTATCTCTCTGCAAACGCCCGAATTTGCTCCAAGTTCAAATGCCCCGACACGGTTTTTTTCACGTTTAAATCGCCGTCTAAAAAGAGATTAAACGGATAGCCTCGCACCTGAGTGCGGTCAATCATTTCGCCGTTTTCATCTAACAGCACCTTAATATTTTTATATTCCAAGCCTTTGTACCACTCGATAAAATCTTGGGTAGCTTTTTCGCCTTTATGACCCGGCGAGACAATTGTGAGGACTTCAAAATGACGATCTGTCGCAGCGCTTAAATCATCAATTTCAGCCAGCCCCGCCAAGCAAATCGGACACCACGACGCCCACATTTTGATATAAACAGGCTTACCTTTGTACTCTGCAAGGGAAACGGGTTGATTGTTTAAATCTTTGAGTTGTACATCTGCCAAGTGAGTTTCTGCAAAAGCATTTAGGCTGAATGCCATTAAGAGAATTGAGAGTAATTTTTTCATTTTATTTTCCTTTTTATGCAAAATTATTGGTAATCAATAAAATCCCCATAACGATAATTAAAATACCGCCTGCCGCTTTGAATTTGTCGAGATGTTTGTTTAACCCTTTCACTCGTTTAAGCAAGCTGTCGGAGAAAAACGAGAACAGAACAAAGGGGGTTGCTAGACCTAGGACATAAACAAACATCATTGCAGCACCATATAGCGCAGAGCCTTCATCACCCGAAAGAGCAAGTACGGAGGCGAGTATCGGACCAATACAGGGTGTCCAACCAAGGCTGAAGGTTAAGCCCAATACAAAAGCTTCAAGTGCGGTGGATTTTCCTGATGTTTTGATTTCCACTAACTTCGTGCGTTCAAGTAAACCTATTTTAAGAATGCCCAATTGGTGAATCCCGAGAATAATCACGATAATCCCGGCAATCACGCGGGTGGTATTGCTAAACAAAATCTTACCTAAAAAACCGAAACTAAAGCCAAGGCTAACAAAGGTGAGCGAAAGCCCAAGGATAAACAGAAAAGTGTTCAACACTTTCCTTCCGCCTTTGCTCAGAATACCGAAATAAATTGGGATAATCGGGAAGATGCATGGCGAAAGAAAGGACGCCAGCCCTGCCAAGAAAACCGTGCCAATAAGAAGTTGTTGATCTAACATTGCAAAATCTCCTTATTTTTTGACCGCGCTTACCAAATATCCGTACCCTTCTTTTTCCATTTCATCGAGAGGGATAAATTTGATCGAGGCGGAGTTAATACAATAACGCAAGCCACCTTTGTCTTTCGGGCCGTCGTCAAAAACGTGTCCTAAATGGGCGTTACCCGCACGGCTCAACACTTCGGTGCGTTGCATATTGAAGCTGTTGTCGGTTTGGTAATGCACCACTTCTTTGGCAATCGGCTTGGTGAAACTTGGCCAACCGCAGCCGGATTCAAATTTGTCATTAGACGAGAAAACTGGCTCGCCCGTCGTGACGTCCACATAAATCCCCGGTTGGAAATTGTCCCAATACTCATTGCTGAATGAACGTTCGGTGTGTTTGTTTTGGGTCACAGAATATTGCAACGGCGTGAGCTTGGCTTTGAGCACCGCATCGCTGGGTTTCGGGTAATCTTTCTCATCAATCAACGGCTCATCCGCCTGCGTGATGTCGATATGGCAATAGCCGTTCGGGTTTTTCTGCAAATAATCTTGGTGATACTCTTCCGCCATTACATAATTTTTGAGCGGTTGCACTTCAATTTGCACCTTGTTTTTGTACTTGGTTTGAAGTTCGCTGATCGCCTGTTCAATCACTGCTTTATCTGCCGCATCTTGATAGTAAATCCCCGTGCGATATTGTCGTCCACGATCATTGCCCTGCTTATTCACGCTGGTTGGATCAATCACTTTGAAGTAATACTGCAACAGTTTATCCAGCGAAATTTGGCTGGCATCGTAAGTCACTTTCACGGTTTCCGCGTGATCGGTCACGCCAATCATTTGATAACTGGTTTTGTCGGTCTTGCCATTGGCATAGCCCGAAACCGCCTCTTTCACGCCATAAATACGTTGCATATAGGCTTCCACGCCCCAAAAGCAACCGCCGGCAAGATAGATTTCACGGATTGTTTTTTGATTTTCCATCGTCATTTTTGCTTCTCCGGTTTGCGATAGTGTTGAATGCGGTGCTGCCAACGCAGGTGTCGCACAGCAAAGTGCGGTGAGAAATAGTAATGTTTTTGAAGATTTCATCGTTTTTCCTTATGATGTGTCATATTAACGTTATATCTGATTAGACGATATAAAAATCTTTTTCTTACAATTTTTTTGCACACTGTTTCATAATTTAATAAACGGATATTTATGACTAGGATTAATCTAATTTCACCTTCAGAATTATGTGATCAGCATCTATTGGCTGAACACCGTGAACTCACTCGCATTCCTAATGCAGTAGCAAAAGGGAAATTTAATTTAAAAGGACAACCTGTAGATTACAAATTAGGCGAAGGACACGTACGTTTCTTTTTTGATAAACTTGCGTTCCTAAAAGAACGTTATGATTTATTGCATAAAGAATGCTTGGCTCGAGGCTTTAATGTGCAATATTTTTGGAACGAAAATTTACCGCAAGATCCTAATTTATGGAAAAATTATACGCCCACAGAAA
Organism: Rodentibacter sp.; assembly: GCF_057314195.1. Taxonomy (NCBI): domain Bacteria; kingdom Pseudomonadati; phylum Pseudomonadota; class Gammaproteobacteria; order Pasteurellales; family Pasteurellaceae; genus Rodentibacter; species Rodentibacter sp. The sequence goes on from NZ_DBHLAM010000002.1 coordinate 10,680, forward strand.
ATGCACTTGCTTTAAATCGTGAGCGTATTGCATTGAGAATGCCTGTTAAGGCAAGGTTTACGGCACGAAAAGATTAATTTTTTTCTCTTTGTTTAAATGCTTTCATCATCCTACTCAATATTTTGCAATTTTTATCAAAACGACGGCAATGCGGGCAGATGAGCAAATGCACTTTTAGCTCGACTTTTTCTTGTAAATCTAATGGGCGTTCATGCGATTCGGAAATCATTCGAGTGGCTTGGCGACAACGCATAATCTCTCCTAAAGTTTTCTTGAAAGGCAGTTTTGCAACTGCAGACGCGCCCGATAAAGGCTGGTGTGTAAGTTAGAGGAACTGAGCCGGGTTTCTTGGCAAATTTCTTCAGATGAAAGCTCTAAAAACTCACGCATCATAAAAATTTTCGCTTGTTTGGCGGGCAAGCACGTCAAACAAGTTTCAAAAATCAACCAAAATTCATCGGAATAAACGCGCTCTTCTTCGCCCTGCAATTCGCTTGGATAATAATCTATTTTCCAATGCCCTGTTTCATCAAAAAAGTGATTAGTGGCATTTTCTGCTTCCACTTCACTTTCCAGCACAAAGCGCCCTTTTTGACGTAAATAATCAATAATTTTGTTTTTGAGAATAGCGAAAACCCAGGTTTTAAAGGCGGATTGATGCTTAAAATTAGCTAAATTCTTGAATGCACTTAAAAAGGCTTCTTGCACTAAATCTTCGGCAAGATCTGCGTGGTGTAGCTGCAATTCGGCAAATTTCAGCATTTGAGCACGGATTTGCTCGAGTTCCCGATCTGAAATGGCGGTCATTTTAATTCCTTTAAAATTTTTGTAAGAAAGTAAAAGGTGCTTCGTCTAATACAATGAAAGAGGCGATTTCCTTCGTTCTTTCATAAGCATAATTCTTACCACTCAAAAAAGGAAATTTAAAATGAAAAATATTACATTCAAAAGTGCAATGTTAGGTATGGCGGTATTATTAGGTGCAAGCAGTGTTTATGCGGAGGCAATGAAAGCGGATGCTATGTCGATGAAATCTGAACCAATGAAATCTGAACCAACGATGACTGAGCCAATGAAATCAAAATCGATGATGAACGCTGATGAAAAAATGGATGACGTGAAAATGCAATCGGATAACATGATGAAATCAGGGAAAAAAATGAAACAAGCCGAAATGATGAAGAAAGAAAAAATGTAGTTTGAAATATAAATCGGCTGTGAATAACAGCCGATTTTTAATCTGTCGCAATTAATTTTATTCTTTAGAAACACGGATATTTTCTAACGAATGATTTAACTGCTGAATACGGGTTTTTAGCACCTCTTCAATTTGCGTATTTTTATTTTTTTCTTGAGTCAATTCAAAACTCAAATTTAATGCCACGATGGAAAGTACGCGGTCAAGCTGAATCAAGCCGGTTTTTTCCTTCATTTCGGAAACCAACGCATCTAAATTGCGTGCCGCTTGGCGCAAAGCATCCTCTTGTTCTTGCGGTACATTTAAACGCAACACTTGTCCTAATACGACAATTTCGACCATTTTTAATGACATTGTATTTCCTTGATTTCTTTGTTTTAAACGAACGCTATTATGCCATAGCCAAAATTTTCCGTCATAGGTTTTGCTTTCGATTCACAAGCTTATCCGTTCGCGCCATACCTTAATTTACGCTATAATGCGCCCGTTTTTAACGCTTCAAACGAGACTTTTATGGCACAGATCGCACCTAACCCCCTTGTCCTGGTGGATGGCTCTTCTTACTTATACCGCGCCTTTCACGCTTTCCCTCCGCTTACCAACTCCAACGGTGAACCGA
>NZ_DBHLAM010000003.1:0-39746 GCF_057314195.1 Rodentibacter sp.
TAAAAACTTTTTCAGCGCAAACGTCAATACAACGTCCGCAGCTGATGCAATCTTTAGAAAGCACGAGAAGGCTTTCGTCTTTTTTGCCGTGTAAAGGCGAACGTAACACTTGGGCTTCCGGGCAGACATTGTAGCAATCCATACAATTGTCGCATTTCGCGCGATCAATCACTTTAATTCGGATTAAGCTTTTTGCACCGATAACGCCATAAGTGGCGCCAATCGGGCAAAGATGGCCGCACCAGCCGTGTTCTACAATTAATAAATCGAAAAGAAAAATGACCAACAATAACCAAGCGGTTGCGCCGAAGCCGAATATAAAAGCGCGACCGAATGCTGCAACGGGATTAATCCATTCCCAGAGAAGCATACCGCTTGCCGCACTGCCCGCTAAAATCATGGTTAAAATACCATAGCGCAAGCCGCGAGAAAGTTTGGCGGTTTGACGAATACCGAGTTTGCGACGTAACCAAGCGGCCGCATCGGTGACCACATTCAACGGACATACCCAGCCGCAAAAAACTTTGCTGCCGAGTAAGGCGTAAAACAACACGACAATTACCGCTCCGATTAAGGTCAACACATCGGGTAAATGACGCGCGGCCAAACTTTCCGCCGTAATTAAGGGATCGCTTAACGGTACGGTATCCAGCAATAAACTTCCGCTATAATTGCCTTTTAGAATCCATACGCCTAAATAAGGCCCGCTTAAAAACATTGCGAGAATGCTAAATTGACTTAAGCGGCGCCAAAATAAGAAACGATTGGCATACCACCAACCCCATTTTTCACGGGATTCTTTACCTGCGTATTTTGGTGCATTCGCCATTATTTAGCCCCTCCTAAAGTCGGTGCCAAAATCGGTTCCGCCGGTTCCGGCATAGTCGCCGTTGCGGCGGCTTCCGGTGTACGCGTTGGCAACGAAATCATATCTTTCGGCGCGAGAGAATGACCGGCTTTTGTCTTTTCTTCCCAGCCCAAACGATAATGCTTGCCTAACATACCTTTAGCGAGATCCATCGGTAATACTTTGATCGCTGCTTCCTCTAGCACGCAAGCCTGTTCGCATTTTCCGCAGCCGGTACAGGCGTCGGAATGCACGGTCGGGATAAATAAAGCATGTTTATCCGAACGCGGATTATGTTGCTTTTCCAGTGTAATCGCTTTATCGATTAACGGGCAAACCCGATAACACACATCACAACGTAACCCTTGCCAGTTCAGGCAGGTTTCATGATCGAGCAATACCGCAAGCCCCATACGCGATTCGTTGATATCCGTCGCATAACGATCCAGGGCACCGCTAGGACAAGCGTGGGCACAAGGAATGTCCGGGCACATTTCGCAAGGTTTATCGCGTGCGATAAAGTACGGCGTGCCCGCTTCCAATGGCGATAATAAAGACGCCAAGTACAACATATCGTAAGGACAAGCTTGTACGCATTGTCCGCAGCGGATACAAGCGGCCGAAAAGGCTTTGGCATCTTGCAAAGCAAAAGGGGGGCGCAACGCCACGCCTTCGCGAGCAAGACTTTGGCTTTGTTGTAACCCCAACAAAATCCCCACGCTGGCTAAGCCGCCGGCGGTTCTACCGGCGTCTTTTAAAAATTTTCTGCGTTCAGGATTAAGGATAGGTTTCTTCATTTTCTTTTCTTAACCGCATCGGGCAAGGGCTCAATGCGGTGCTATTTTAGTGATACGTTTAGGCTGCTTTTTCCACTTTTACCGCACATTTTTTGTAGTCGGTTTCTTTTGAAATCGGGTCAGTCGCATCCAACGTTAATTTGTTTGCCAACTGGCCTGCATCAAAGAAAGTGGTGTAAACCAAGCCGCGAGGCGGTTTGTTACGTCCACGTGTATCTAAGTAAGAAATTATTTCACCACGACGAGATGAAACCTTAACTTTGTCACCATGACGTAAACCTCGAGCCTCAGCATCCAATGGGTGCATCCAAACAAGATTGTTTGGGAAGGCACGGTGTAACTCAGGCACACGACGAGTCATCGTACCGGTATGCCAATGTTCTAACACACGACCGGTAGATAGCCATAAGTCGTACTCTTCATCCGGTGATTCTGCAGGTGGCTCATAAGGCACAGCAAGGATAATCGCTTTTTTATCCGGATAGCCGTAGAACGCCACACCCTCGCCTTCTTTTACATACGGATCATAGCCTTCACGGTAACGCCATAAGGTTTCTTTGCCGTCAACTACCGGCCAACGCAAGCCACGTGCTTTGTGATACATATCAAACGGTGCCAAGTCATGACCATGACCACGACCGAATGAAGCATATTCTTCAAATAAGCCTTTATGTAAATAGAAGCCGAAGTCGTAGGACTCATCATTTAATTGGCCTTCTGCAAGATCACTTAATGGGAATTTATCCACTTGACCATTGCGGTATAACACTTCATATAAGGTTTTACCTTTATATTCCGGATTTTTCTCTAGAATTTCAGCCGGCCACATTTCATCGGTGGTGAAATATTTAGAGAATTCTACTAGCTGCCATACGTCAGATTTTGCTTCACCCGGCGCTTTGACTTGTTGGCGCCAGAATTGCGTACGACGCTCTGCGTTACCGTAAGCCCCTTCTTTTTCTACCCACATTGCTGTCGGAAGCATTAAGTCGGCGGCTAAGCAAGAAACTGTTGGGTATGGGTCGGACACTACGATAAAGTTGTCCGGATTGCGCCAACCCGGGAAGGTTTCTTCGTTAATATTTGGGCCACCTTGCATGTTATTGGTACACATTTGCCATAACACGCGCATTTTGCCGTCTTTTAGTGCACGGCTTTGTGCCACTGCATGGAAACCAAGCAAATCAGGAATTAAACCGGCAGGCAGTTTCCAAATTTTTTCCGCAATTTCACGGTGTTTTGGATTGGTAACCACTAAGTCTGCCGGTAAACGGTGAATAAAGGTACCGACTTCGCGCGCCGTACCACAGGCAGACGGTTGACCGGTTAAAGAGAACGGACCGCAACCCGGAATAGAAATTTTACCGGTTAAGAGGTGAATGTTATAGATTAAGTGGTTCGCCCACACACCACGTGTATGTTGGTTAAAGCCCATGGTCCAGAAAGACACGACTTTACGTTTTGGATCCGCATACAATTTCGCCAAGTTCTCTAAGACATCTTTTGGCACGCCGGACATTTCATGAGCTTTGTCTAAGGTGTATTCAGAAACTAGGGCTTTTAATTCTTCAAAGTTACTGTCATACATCTTACCGCTGTTTGGATTTTTGGCGGCTTTTTGTAATGGGTGGTTATCGCGTAAACCATAACCGATATCGGTTTCACCACGTTTGAATTTAGTGTGTTTATTAACGAAATCCCAGTTAATGGCATTGTTTTGAATTAAGTAATTGATAATGTAGTTTAAAATGACTAAGTCAGTTTGTGGTTTAAAAATTAAACCATAATCAGCTAATTCAAAACTACGATGTTCGAAGGTAGAAAGCACCGCAACTTTAACATCCGGATTGGATAAACGACGGTCAGTAATGCGAGACCACAAAATCGGGTGCATTTCCGCCATATTGGAACCCCAAAGCACAAAGGCTTCTGCTTGTTCAATATCGTTATAGCAACCCATAGGTTCATCCATACCAAAAGTACGCATGAACGCTACTGCAGCAGATGCCATACAGTGACGGGCATTTGGATCGATGTTATTAGAACGGAAACCGGCTTTCCATAGTTTGGATTTTGCGTAGCCTTCAAAAATGGTAGTTTGACCGGAACTAAACATACCGATGCCATTAGGGCCAAGTTCCTTAATTGCTGCTTTAAATTTCTCCGCCATGGTTTTAAATGCCATATCCCAACTAATTGGCGTGAAATCACCATTTTTATCGTATTTACCGTCTTTCATACGAAGCATTGGCTGTGTTAAACGGTCTTTACCGTACATAATTTTCGGTAAAAAATAGCCTTTAATACAGTTTAACCCACGGTTTACTTCCGCATCCGGATCGCCTTGCGACGCTACAACACGTCCGTCTTTGGTTCCCACCAGTACGGCACAACCCGTACCACAGAAACGACAAACAGCTTTATCCCACTTAATTTCGGATTCGGCCGCAACCACATTTTTGACCGGGATGGTTAATCCCGCAGCCGTTGCAGCTGCCATGGCCGCATTGGCTTTCATAAAGTCTCGACGACTTAAATTCATAGCGTTTTCCCCCACTATTTTTGTTTAATTAAAAATTATTTTGAATGCTCGTCTTGCTGATGATAAACCAGTAAGACAGTAATCACTCCATCAATGTCTTTTATCGCTTCCATATTGTCTAATAAAATATGCTCATCATGAGATTGCATTACTACCACTAATTTTCCTTGAACATCATCTTCGGTAGGAATTTCAGTATGTGGAATGGACAAAAGGGTGGCTTTAATTGAAGCCATTTTCTGTGGATTGGCTTGAATATATAAGCCGACTACATGCCAATCTTCAGCGTCATTCATCGTTAAAATTTTAGCATTATTCATGGTTATCGTTAACTATTCCTCTTCTAATACTAATTGCTTTGGTTGGACAACTCGCTACGCAAGCACCGCATCCATTACAGCTTTCCAAGGCTACACTTGGTTTTGCCACGCCACCTAATTGTAAACGAAAACGAATGGCGTTTTGGGGACAACTATCTTGGCAGGAACGACATTCAATGCGGTGCTCAGTAAGACATCCGGTTGAAATGCTGATCTTGTATGACCAAGGCGTTTCCTCTTTAGAACGAAAAATCGGCTGTTCACAGATATCGACACATTTTCCACAAAAAGTGCATTCGCCGTGTTCAAAATTCAATTCCGGAAAATCGCCATCACCTTTAACCAAAATGTGCGTCTCACAAACATTGAGGCACTCTCCGCAACGCGTACATTGAGCAATAAATTCCTCATCAGTCACTGACCAAGGCGGACGAATCGGGGCAAAATCTTCGGTTTGCTCGCTTTTTGACTGTAACGATGTTAAAAGTTTTCCACGTAACAGTTGTCGGCGTGATAAGTTTTCAACGGTCATCAAACAGCCTTTTATATATGGTTTTTCAAGACAATTTTTAAGCACTGAATTATGCTTTTGAGCAGAGATAATAAAAACTACCTAAAAGGGGTAATTTGGTAAAAAGTGAACTTTTGTTGTGGTAGATCAAATATTGAACAAATTAAACATAAATTCCTTTGATACTGAAATGAAAACAGCGTGAAAAACCACCTTTCCACGCCGTTTTTTGATGGATTAAACTAGACTCTCTTTGTCGGATATTCCCACCAAATATCGAACAATTCGCTGATTTCGATTTGTTGCAAACCGTTTGCTTCAAGCCATGTTCTCACCGCTTCACGCTGGCTTTCGTCACATTTACCGATTTTTTCCAAACACACCAAACCTTCCCAGTGCAAGTAACCGCTGCCCTCATAAGCCAACCCATTCGGTTGAATCACTTCGGCGATAAAACGATCGATGATTTCATCCACTGTTTCGATAGTGGTGCCCTCGGCGAATTGAAAGTTCACCAAAAAACCTAATTCTTGGAACTCGGCAAGATGGAGTTTTTTGCGTTGACGTTGATTACGGGATTTAGCCATGGGTTTCTCCTAATGGTTGAGGTTAAATCGGGCGGGTATTCTATATTAAATTGGGAATTTTGGCATTGGGTTTGTGGACAGGAATGGGAAATTATGTAGCGGTTGCACAACGCCGGAATTACCTTTGCAAAATAGCACCGCATTGGAGCCGCTTTCAATGCGGTGCTATGTTTGATGCTAACGCTTGATTCAACGGTTTGGTACATTTGCTACATAATTTCGCAGGAATGTTTTTGTTTTTTTATGGTTATTTTTATATCGGATTTCGCCGATGATACTTAAACAAAAAGGAAGCAAATAAATTTTTCAGAGAAATAAATTATTTCTTCACAAAATACAAATCCCACACTCCATGCCCGAGTCGATGCCCGCGTGCCTCAAATTTTGTCAAAGGTCTAAAATCCGGACGCGGAATATAGTCTCCGCTCTTTGCGGTATTTACTAATTCCCTGTTGGCGCTTAGCACTTCCAACATCTGTTCCGCATAGTTTTCCCAATCGGTGGCCATATGAATGAAGCCGTGGCGACGAAGTTTTTGTACAACTTGTGCGACAAAATGCGGCTGTACAATGCGACGTTTGTGATGTTTGGCTTTCTGCCAAGGGTCGGGGAAGAACAGTTGCAGGCCGCCGAGCGCACTATCGGCGATACTGTCGCGCAGGATTTCGGTGGCATCGTGGCAGATCACACGTAAATTTTTCACGCCTTTTTCCACTGCGTAAGCGATGCAGGCACCTACGCCCGGTGTGTGTACTTCGATACCGAGGTAGTTTTTATCGGGATTGGCGGCGGCCATCTCCACTAAGGATTTTCCCATACCAAAACCGATTTCCAGCACAACAGGTTTGTCGTCGCCGTAAATTTTCGCAAAATCAAAAGGTTCCTTCTGATAATCCAAGCCTAGCGTCGGCCAGTTGTCATTCATCATGTTTTTTTGAAATTCGCTTAAACGTCCGGTACGTAGCACGAAACTGCGCACTTTGCGTTTGTAGCGGCCGTCTTCAGTGAATTCGGCGGTTTCTACGGTTTTACGTTTTTGATCAGCAAAAGTTTGTGTCATAACGGATATTTTGGCGTGAAAAAAATTGGCGGCGATTATACACGAAATCGCGATCCTTTCGATCTTTATCGGGCTTTTCCGTATAATAAGCCGGATTTTCCCCTCGAATTTTTCCTAAGGCTTGCTATGAAAATTGTCCGCGTGGCGCTTGCTGTGCCGCTTCCCCATTTGTTTGATTATCTCGCACCCGACGATATGCCGTTACCGCCGGGCGGGCGCGTTTGGGTGCCTTTCGGTTCGCAAAAGCGGCTGGCGATAGTGGTGGAGTTGGCGGCGCAATCGGCGATGTCGGCGGAGAAATTAAAAACCGTGCTTGAACCTTTGGATGAGGAATCATTATTTGCACCGATTTATTGGGATTGGCTGCATTGGGCAGCGAATTATTATCAGGCGGCGATCGGCGAAGTGTTGTTTCAGGCGTTGCCGGTGAAATTGCGTAACGGTGAAAAATTGGCGCAAGAAGAGCGCACATTTTGGCGCATTAATGCGGCGGGCGAAAAAGCGCTTGCACAAGGTGAACTGAAACGTTCTAAAAAACAGGCGGAAGCCTTGCAATGTTTGCTCGAGCAAGATTTGGAAAAGGGCAATAATGGGTTTTCGACAACAATTTGGTCGGCCTTGAAAGGTAAACATTTGGTGGACGAAATACGCCTTCATATCGAACCTAAAAGTTGGCGGGAAGCCTTGGGCAACAAGACTTTGGTGAATTCGGAAAATCGCTTAACGTTGAACAAACAACAAGCGTTGGCGTTTAGTCAACTGATGTTTCAACGCGATTTTAACGTATGGCTGTTGGACGGCGTGACGGGCTCGGGTAAAACCGAAATTTATCTGCAATATATCGAAGAAATGTTGAAAGTCGGTAAACAGGTGTTGGTGCTGGTGCCGGAAATCGGACTGACGCCGCAAACGGTGCAACGTTTCAAAGCGCGTTTTAACGTAGAAATCGACGTGTTGCATTCGAATTTAAACGACACCCAACGGTTGAATGTGTGGGAGCGCGCCAGAAGCGGGCTCAATGCGGTGCTGATCGGCACCCGCTCAGCGCTATTTACGCAATTTGCCGATTTGGGTTGCATTATTTTGGATGAAGAACACGACGCGTCATTCAAACAGCATGACGGCTGGCGCTATCACGCACGCGATTTGGCCATCGTGCTGGCTCAAAAGCTCAATATTCCGGTTCTGATGGGGTCGGCAACGCCAAGTTTGGAAAGCATTAATAACGTACAAAACGGTAAATTTAAGCATTTGGTGCTATCAAAAAGAGCAGGAAATGCGGGAACTCTTCGTCAATTTGTCATTGATTTAAAGAATCAGCGCGTACAAAACGGCTTGTCGCAACCTTTGTTGGAACGTATGCAAAGCCATTTGGAAAAAGGCAATCAAGTGTTGTTGTTTTTGAATCGACGTGGCTTCGCGCCGGTGTTGCTGTGCCACGAATGCGGTTGGATGGCGCAATGTCCCCATTGCGAAAAACCTTATACTTATCACCAACATCAACGCGCATTGCGCTGTCATCATTGCGGCTCGCAGAAAACGGTGCCGCGTCAATGCGGTGCTTGTGGGAGCACACACTTGGTAACCACCGGATTGGGCACCGAACAATTGGAAGAAACGTTAAAAGCCCGCTTCCCGAACTATTCCGTGGCGCGTATTGATCGCGACAGCACGGCGCGCAAAGGGAAGTTGGAAGGTTATTTGACAGATATTCAGCAGGGCAAAAGTCAAATTCTTATCGGCACGCAAATGTTGGCAAAAGGGCATCATTTTCCGAATGTTACTTTGGCGGCTTTGGTAAACGTGGACGGCGCTTTATTTTCCTTGGATTTCCGTGCGGAAGAACGCTTGGCACAGCTTTATGTGCAAGTGGCGGGACGTTCCGGACGGGCAGAAAAACAAGGGGAAGTGGTGCTACAAACTCATTATCCCGATCATCCTTTATTGATCGCGTTGCTGGCGCACGGTTATCAAGCGTTTGCGCAAGAAACCTTGCGTTTACGCCGTGCCATGGGCTTGCCACCTTTTAGTTTCCAAGCATTGTTCAAAGCGCAGGCGCGCGATTCAGAGGCGGCAGAAAACCAATTGGCACGAATTGCGGATTTTTTCCGCGAGAAGAATATTACGGGATTACAGATTCTTGGCCCGTTGCCGGCGCCTTTTAGCAAAAAGGCCGGACGATTTCGTTGGCAGTTGTTGTTGCAACATACTTCGCGAACAGTCTTACAAAATGCGTTACGGGAATACCGTTTTTCGCATGTGGAAAAAAACACTCAAGTGCGTTTGATATTAGATGTAGATCCGCAGGATCTGACTTGATTGTCGGATATTTACACTAGCCAATAATCGCCTTTTTCAGTAGAATTAGGCGCTTTTTATTTCCCGTTTGGGGTTAAACGGATATGTTAGGATTTTATTGTGGCTCATCGAGATTTCGCCGCGCGTCGCGGTTCAAATAAGAAAAAAAAGAAAGACAGCAATAATAAAAATATGCTGATTGGCATCGCTTTCGCGGTGTTATTTGCTTTTGGCGCGGGACTTTATTTTTTGAAAAGTAAGGCTCCGGAGGGGACGGCTTCCGTAGCGCCGGCGCCGGAAAAAACGCAGCCGAAAAGTGTTTTACCGAATCGCCCGGAAGAAGTGTGGAGTTATATTAAAGCTTTGGAAACTCGTACCGTGCCGGTGGATGATAAACCGTCCAGCGTGGAAAAAAATATGCGTTTAACGGAAGAACAGCGCCAAGTGCTGATTCAAATGGAAAAAGAGCAAAAGGCGGCGGAAGATATGCGTAAAGCGGCGGAGCAAAAAGCACAAGCTCAGGAAACGGCGCAAACCGATGAGGCTAAAGCGGAAGCGAGAAAGTCGGCAGAAACGGTGAAAAAAGCCGAAGCTGTCAAAGTTGAAACGGCGAAGAAAGTCGAGACTAAAGCGGCAGAAAGTAAACCAGTGGAAACGGTAGCCGCCGGTAGTAAGCGCTTTGGCCTTCAATGCGGTGCTTTTAAGAACCGTGCCCAAGCGGAGAGTTTACAAGGTCGTTTGGCAATGGCCGGCGTGAATGCGCAGGTGCTGGAAGCGGGAGAATGGAATCGCGTGCGCGTGGGGCCGTTTCCAAATCGAGAGGGTGCGGTACAAGCGCAAGATAAGGCCAAAGAGGTGATCAGTTGCGTAATTATCGGGATGTAATCTGAAATCAAGCAAGCACGGTGAAAATAACCGTGCTTTTTTATTTTTAGCTTGCTAAAAACGAAAAAAAACATAGAATGAACGCCTATTCATTTGACCGGTCCGAATGTCCTTTCTTTCAATTTTTAACCTAAATTCTATTATGCAACATACTAAAACAGATTTAGCCGAGCAAATTTTTATGGCAACCGATCGCTTAATGGCAAAAGAAGGCCTAACTCAGCTTTCGATGCATAAGTTGGCAAAAGAAGCCAATATGGCGGTCGGCACGATTTATCTTTATTTTAAAAATAAGGATGAATTACTGGAACAATTTGCTCGACGCGTGTTTGCCATATTTATGGCGACACTGGAGAAAGATTTCGACGAATCTAAACCTTTTTTTGAACAATATCGACAAATGTGGTGGAACATTTGGCAATTTTTGCAAGAGAATCCCACGATTTTGTCCAATTTGAATCAATATCAATTGCTACCGAATTTCTTTGAAATTTGCCGGGGAGTGAAAAACGATCGTTGGGAATTCTTTTGTCGGCAGGCCCGCAAGGCTGATATTTTGGCGGACTTACCTGACGATATTCTTTTTTTGTTAAGTTTAAAAACGTCTATTGTGATTGCGACGGATATGAAATTTATCAATGTGTCGCTCAACAATGAAATTTTAGAATCTGTGATTGAACGCTCTTGGCGGGCAATTCAGAAGTAATCCTCTTAAATATTAACGGGAGTTTTTTTAAATGAGTCAAACTCAAATCCAAAGACCGAAACGCTCACATGTTTTCTTTATGAAAATCATTTTAGTCGTGTTTGTCTTAATTTTTGCCGCTGTCATTGGCTTTAATGTGTTACGCGGCATTATGATTGGCAAAGCGTTAGCGAATATGCCGGAGCAGTCCAGCCCGGTCACCGCATTGGAAGTGCGCGCCAGCGAATGGACGCCGGTTATTCATACCACCGGGCTGGTTCGTCCGAATCAAGGAGCGATGCTAAGTGCTCAAAATGCAGGGAGCGTTTCGCGCGTGTTAGTGACAAACGGTCAAAACGTGAAGAAAGGCGATTTATTGGTTGAACTGGATAGTTCAGTTGAACGAGCCAGTCTTCAAGCAGCACAAGCTCAACTTCCGGCGCTTCAGCAAACCTATCAACGTTATGCTAATTTGGTGGCCGGCGGAGCCGTATCCCGTCAAGAAGCGGACAATGCAAAATCCGCCTATGACGCGCAAGTGGCGAATATCGAATCGTTAAAAGCAACCATCCAACGTCGTCAAATTGTCGCGCCGTTTGATGGTAAAACCGGTATCGTGAAAGTGAATGTCGGTCAATATGTGAATGTCGGAACGGAAATTGTGCGGGTGGAAGATACCAGTTCAATGAAAGTTGATTTCGCCATTTCGCAAAATGACTTGGACAAATTAACCATCGGTCAACGCGTTACCGCCACCACCGATGCGCGTCAAGGCGAAACTTTTTCCGCCCGGATTAGCGCAATTGAACCGGCGATTAATTCGACAACCGGTTTGGTGGATGTACAAGCGACGTTTGATGCGGAAGACAGTAAAAAATTGCTTTCCGGTATGTTCTCGCGCTTGCATGTCGCGCTGCCGACCGAAACCAACCAAATTGTGGTGCCGCAAGTGGCGATAAGCTATAACATGTATGGTGAAATTTCTTATTTGTTAGAGCCGTTATCTGAAGAAGATAAAGCTAAATTTGCCGATAACCCGAAATTGGATTCACTGTATCGCGCGAAACAAATCACTGTCTTTACTAAAGATCGCCAAGGTATTTATTCTCAATTACAAGGTGATGAAGTGAAAGTTGGCGATAAAATCGTTACCGGCGGTCAACAAGGCATCGGTAACGGCAGCCTTGTTGAGTGGATTAAGAAAGATATTGTTGGCGGCACCGCACCGGCGCAGAAAACCAATCTTTAATTAGGAAATACGAATGAAATTTACCGATATATTTATTCGTCGCCCGGTTTTAGCGGTTTCGATTAGCTTGTTGATCATTATTTTGGGTTTGCAAGCAATCTCGAAATTGGCCGTGCGTGAATATCCTAAAATGACGACCACGGTCATTACCGTAACCACCGCATATCCGGGGGCAGATGCAAACTTGATTCAAGCTTTTGTCACCTCAAAACTGGAAGAATCGATCGCCCAAGCGGACAATATTGATTATATGTCTTCCTCAAGTGCACCGAGCTCTTCTACCATCACTGTAAAAATGAAACTTAATACGGATCCGGCAGGGGCGCTTGCGGATGTATTGGCGAAGGTCAATGCGGTGCGCTCCGAGTTACCGAGCGGGATTGAAGATCCGACCGTGGCATCTTCATCGGGCGGTACGGGGATTATGTATATTAGTTTCCGTTCCAAGAAACTCGATTCCAGCCAGGTAACCGACTATATCAACCGTGTGGTGAAACCGCAGTTCTTTACCATTGAGGGGGTGGCGGAAGTACAAATCTTTGGTGCCGCGGAATATGCAATGCGTATTTGGTTGGATCCGCAAAAAATGGCCGGGCAAAATCTTTCCGCCCCTGCTGTGATGTCCGCACTGTCGGCGAACAACGTACAAACCGCCGCGGGTAGCGACAACGGTTACTATGTGACTTATCGCAACAAAGTGGAAACCACCACGAAATCTGTCGAGCAATTGGGTAACCTGATTGTGGCTTCAAATGGCGATGATTTAGTGCGCTTACGCGATATTGCCACCATTGAATTAAATAAAGAAAGCGATAACTCGCGCGCCACCGCTAACGGCGCGGATTCTGTAGTATTAGGCATTAACCCGACCTCTTCCGCCAACCCGTTGACGGTAGCGGAAAAAATTCGTCCGTTGTACGACAACATTAAGAAACAATTGCCGGACAGTATTGAATCCGACATCCTCTACGACCGCACCATTGCGATTAACAGCTCGATCAATGAAGTGGTAAAAACCATCGTTGAAGCAACGGTGATCGTGTTGGTGGTGATTTTGATGTTTATCGGCTCGCTGCGCGCCATTTTAATTCCGGTGTTAACCATTCCGATTTCTTTAATCGGGGTGTTAATGATGTTACAAAGTTTAGATTTTTCCATTAACTTGATGACATTGTTAGCGCTCATTCTTGCCATCGGTTTGGTGGTGGACGATGCGATTGTCGTATTGGAAAACGTGGATCGACATATTAAAGAAGGGGAAACGCCGTTCCGTGCGGCAATTATCGGTACGCGCGAAATTGCCTTGCCGGTTATTTCCATGACGATTTCTTTAATCGCCGTGTATTCTCCGATGGCTTTAATGGGCGGTATTACCGGTACGCTGTTTAAAGAATTCGCCTTAACGCTTGCCGGTGCGGTGTTCATTTCGGGTATCGTGGCATTAACGCTGTCACCGATGATGACCAGCAAATTGCTGAAATCCAATGCGCAACCGACTTGGATGGAACGCAAAGTCGAACATACGCTCGGAAAAATGAATGCGCTGTATAACTATATGTTGGACATCGTGATGCAAAACCGTAAATCTATGGTGGTTTTTGCGATGGCGATCTTTGCAAGTTTGCCGTTTCTTTTCAATTCGCTTTCCAGCGAATTGACGCCGAATGAAGACAAGGGGGCATTTATCGCTATCGGTTCGGCGCCGTCTAATGTAAACGTGGACTACATTCAAGATGCGATGCAGCCTTATATGAAAAATTTGATGGAGATGCCGGAAGTATCGTTTGGAATGAGTATCGCCGGCGCGCCGAGTTCTAACGCATCGTTGAATATCGTGACGTTGAAAGATTGGAACGAACGTTCTCGCAAACAAGCAGCAATTATGAACGAACTGAATGCGAAGGCAAAAAGCATTCCGGAAGTTTCCGTGTCTGCCTTTAACTTCCCAGAAATCGATACGGGAGAACAAGGTCCGCCGGTTTCCATCGTGTTGAAAACGGCGCAAGACTATAATGCTTTAGCTAATACCGCCGAGAAATTTTTACAAGCGATGAAAGCGTCGGGTAAGTTTATTTATACCAATCTTGACTTGAAATATGATACCGCGCAGATGACGATTTCCGTCGATAAGGAAAAAGCGGGAACTTACGGTATCAGCATGCAACAAATCAGTAATACGTTAGGCAGTTTCTTGTCGGGCGCCACCATTACTCGAGTCGATATCGATGGGCGGGCTTATAAAGTGATTTCGCAAGTAAAACGCGACGATCGTTTATCACCGGAAAGTTTCAACAATTACTACTTAAATGCCAGCAATGGCGAAGCCGTACCGCTGAGCAGTTTGATTAGCATAAAACTTGAAACCCAACCGACTTCGTTACCGCGCTTTAGTCAATTAAATGCGGCGACCATCAGTGCGGTGCCGATGCCGGGCAGTTCCACCGGCGATGCGGTAGCTTGGTTGCAACAACAAGCGAATAGCACTCTTCCGCAAGGCTATACTTACGACTTCAAATCGGAATCGCGTCAGCTGATACAGGAAGGCAACGCGTTGGCGGTCACTTTCGCTTTAGCGGTGATCATTATCTTCTTGGTGTTGGCGATTCAATTTGAATCGGTTCGCGATCCGATGGTGATTATGATTTCCGTGCCATTGGCGGTAAGCGGTGCGTTATTGATGCTTAACTTGTTATCTTTCTTCGGTATTTCAGGCACCACCTTGAATATTTATTCGCAAGTGGGCTTAATTACCCTCGTTGGGCTTATTACCAAGCACGGTATTTTAATGTGCGAAGTGGCGAAAGAAGAGCAGTTACTGCACGGTAAGAATCGCATTGACGCGATTACCGCTGCTGCAAAAGTGCGTTTACGTCCGATTTTGATGACTACCGCTGCAATGGTAGCCGGTTTGATTCCGCTGCTTTATGCAACGGGGGCCGGCGCGGTATCGCGTTTTAGTATCGGTATCGTTATTGTAGCCGGTTTATCCATCGGCACCATTTTCACGCTGTTCGTATTGCCTGTGGTGTACAGCTATGTGGCGACCGAACACAAACCGTTACCGGTGTTTGAAGAAAACGCAAGCAAACCCGCGCATTAATTGCACTTTAATTGCACTTTGAAAATAGCACCGCATTGAGACAGGCTCCAATGCGGTGCTATTTTTATAAGTCAAAAAAAAACGCACCCAACGGGTGCGTTCGGTTTAGCAAAATTTTAAACGTCGGCTTGTTTGGCCAATTTGCTCCAGTTGTAAAAACCGTAAAGGGAGTTCAGCAAATACGCGCCGTACATTAAATACATCGCCGGGGTTTCTGCCCAAAGTGCAATGGAAAGCACGTTTAAAGCGATCCATAACAACCATTGTTCGCGGTAACGCAAAATCATCAATAATTGAGCGGCGACGGTGATAACGGTGGTCAGTCCATCCAAACCGGTGGAGCTGCCGCCGGCCGTGCGTAATGCCTGCACGAATAACAAAGTACCGACGGCAGTCGCAATAATTAAGGTTGTCCAACCTTTTGCACTCAACGCTTTTGCCACTACGCTTGCGCCGCCGTGGTCGTTTTGCATATGGTTTTTCCACATAAAATAACCGATAAATTGCGACGGCAAATAAACATAAAGCACCGTGTTCATTTCACCTAAAAAATTCGCACTCCAAGCTACATAAAAATAAGTGTAGGCAAAAATCAGTCCAAACAAATAGTTACTGATTTTTCCTTTACTCACCAATACCACGCATAAAATCCCGGAAATCCCGGAAATCATCGCCAGCCAAGAGTCCGGTGCTTGGATATAAGCCCAAATTTGCGCAAGCACAAAAAGGGTCAGCCAAATCACTTCAAAAGGCTTCCAACCGGATAAAAATTCGCGTTTTAAACGTTCAGACCAATTCATTTTTTACTCCGTTTTTAAATGAAAATCCGCGCCATTTTTGCACCGCACTTTTTCAAAGTAAAGTTCAAAGTAAAGCGACAAAGGCGGGAATTCTTATGACTGTGAAGCAGATCACAGTTTTCGTTGCTTTCCCTTTTAATCGGGCTACAATAGCCGCCCCGTACCGAAACGAACGAAAAAGAAAGAACGATATGATGCCCTTTGCCCTTGGTCAGCGTTGGTTGAGCGAAACTGAAAATAATCTTGGATTAGGCGTAGTCACCGCATTTGATGCGCGCACTGTAACGCTCCATTTTCCTGCATCGGATGAAACACGAATTTATTCTGTAGCCCAAGCGCCGCTTATGCGCATTCAATTTAACAAGGGCGAACTTCTTAGCCATAAAGAAGGTTGGCAAGGCAATGTTGAGGATATTCAACACCTAAACGGGCTGAATTTCTATTTAGTGAAAAATTCGCAGGGTGAACGGATGATTGTGCAAGAAAGCGATATTTCACCGCTTATTTCGTTCAGCTCTGCAAAAGATCGTCTTTTTTCGGCGCAACTTGACCGCAGCCATCATTTCGCCTTACGTTATCGCACTTTGCAACATCAACGGGCGCAATTCAAATCGTCATTACGCGGGCTGCGTGGCGTTCGCGCGGGGCTGATTCCGCACCAATTACATATCGCCGCCGAAGTAGGCAATCGCGTAAATCCGCGTGTGTTGTTGGCGGACGAAGTGGGATTAGGAAAAACCATTGAAGCAGGCATGATTTTGCAAAATCAGTTATTTGCCGAAAAAGTGCAGCGCGTGTTGATTTTGGTACCGGAAACCCTGCAACATCAATGGCTGGTGGAAATGTTGCGGCGTTTCAATTTGCATTTTTCCTTATTCGACGAAGAACGTTGCGCCGATTTTGCCGCCGGCGGTGAGAATCCGTTCGCCTCGGAGGCGCTGATTATTTGCGCGTTGGATTGGTTGGCTGATTCGCCTCAACGCGTCGAACAGGCACTTGCCGCCGGTTTCGATTGTTTAATTGTGGACGAAGCGCATCATTTGGTTTGGTACGAAGAAGAACCAAGTCCCGCCTATTTATTGGTGGAGCGACTCGCTCAAGCCACGCCTTCCGTGTTATTGCTCACCGCTACGCCGGAACAACTCGGTCGGCAAAGCCATTTTGCCCGCTTGCGACTGCTCGATCCGGAGCGATTCTTTGATTATGCCGCGTTCCAAAAAGAGCAACAGCACTATCAACCGGTTGCCGATGCGGTGCTATCTTTGCTTGCCAACAACGCCTTAAGCGCAGCAGAAAAAAATCATATTTCCGATTTATTGGGTGAGCAAGATGCCGCACCGCTATTTCGTGCGATGGCTTCCGATAACGCGGAAGCACGGCAACACGCACGCCAAGAATTGATACAAAATTTAATTGATCGTCACGGCACCAGCCGCGTTTTGTTTCGTAATACGCGTCAAGGCGTGAAGGGTTTTCCGCGTCGTATTTATCATCAAATTACGTTGCAAGCGGAAAATGAATCCGAAACAGAGGCGGTGAAAACGCAATGGCTGAGAGATTTTCTTATAACCCGGCGCGCTGAAAAAGTATTAGTGATTTGCCAAAGTGCGCAGACCGCGATGGCGTTGGAGCAAATTTTGCGTGAAAAAGAAGCCATTCGCGCCGCGCTGTTCCATGAAAACATGTCGATTGTCGAACGCGACCGCGCCGCGGCGTATTTTGCCGATACGGAACAGGGGGCGCAGGTGTTGCTTAGTTCAAGCATCGGTTCGGAAGGGCGTAACTTCCAGTTTGCCTGTACTTTAGTCTTATTCGATTTGCCGCAAAATCCCGATTTATTGGAGCAATCTATCGGCCGCTTGGATCGCATCGGGCAGTTGCGCGACGTGCAAATTTACGTGCCCTGCGTAGCAGGTTCGGCGGAGCAAAAACTGGCCCGTTGGTATCACGAAGGCTTGAACGCCTTTGTACAAAGCAGTTCGACGGGCATGGCGTTATTTGAACGTTTCGCCGATGAACTGGCGAAAGTGCGCTCAATTTCTGAAACGTTTTTTGCGTCGTTGATTAAGCAAACCCAAGAAGCGCGCGAAAAACTTGCACTTGAGTTAGAAAAAGGCCGCGATCGCTTGTTGGAACTCAATTCTAACGGCGGCGAGCAAGCGCAAGCTTTAGCCGAAGCCATCGCGGCGCAAGATAACGAAAGCGAATTGGTGAACTTTACGCTGAATTTATTCGATATTATCGGCGTGGAACAAGAGGATTTGGGCGAGAACAGCATTGTAATTACGCCGACCGGCACCATGCTGGTGCCGGACTTTCCGGGCTTAAAAGAAGAAGGCGTAACGATAACTTTTGATCGCAATCTTGCGCTTGCGCGCGAAGAACTGGAATTTTTCACTTGGGATCATCCGATGATTCGTCAAGGAATCGATTTAATCGCCTCGGGCGACATCGGCAAAGCCGCTGCGGCGCTGCTTATCAATAAACGATTGCCGGCCGGTACATTGTTATTAGAATTGGTGTATTTGGTGGAAAGTCAGTCGCCGAAAGGGCTGCAACTTAGTCGTTTTTTGCCGCCGACGCCGATTCGTTTATTACTTGATAACAAAGGCCACGACATTGCCGCCCAAGTGACCTTTGAAACCTTACAAGACAAACTTAAACCGCTCGGACGGGAAGTGGCAAATAAAATGATAAAAATGGCACGACCAACATTAGAACGGCTGCTACTCGTCGGAGAGCACCGCATTGAGCCCTTGGCGCAAGCGGTTATCGCCGAGGCGCAACAGCTTGCCGACCAAACTTTAAGCGCGGAACTTCATCGTCTGCAAGCGTTGCAAGCAGTGAATAAAAATATTCGTCGAACTGAAATTGAGATTTTGAGCGCACAACGCGACCAATCCCTGCAGGAACTTGCCAAAGCCAATTGGCGATTGGACAGTTTGCGCGTCATCATCACAAACAAGGAATAATCGTATGGTGTTGATTGAATACCATCCGCCGATGGAACCTTATTTGGACATTATTTATCAAGACAATCATCTTTGCGTGGTGAATAAACCGAGTGGCTTGCTTTCCGTGCCGGGCAACCAACCGCAATATCATGACAGCGCGATGAGCCGCGTGAAAGAAAAATTTGGTTTTTGCGAACCGGCGCACCGTCTTGATATGGCGACCAGCGGCATCATTTTATTCGCCTTAAGCAAGGCTGCAGATAAAGAACTTAAACGCCAATTTCGCGAACGTGAACCGAAAAAATATTATCAAGCTTTGGTATGGGGACATATTAAAGAAGATCGCGGCGAAATCGATTTGCCGATGATTTGCGACTGGGAAAACCGCCCGCGCCAGCGCTTGGATTTTGTATTCGGCAAAAGCGCGGTTACTCGATTTGAAGTTTTACAACGTTTACCGAACAACAGCACGCGTGTAAAACTCACGCCGATTACCGGACGTTCGCACCAGCTTCGATTACATATGTTAGCGCTCGGTCATCCGATTTTAGGCGATAAATTTTACGCTCATCCGCAGGCAAAAAGCATGGCATCGCGCCTTTGTTTGCACGCGGAACAACTCACCATTACTCACCCGATTACGGCTGAGCCCATGACATTTCGGGCAGAAGCAAATTTTCAAAGCAAAAACGCGATATGACGTCTCTGATATACAAGCGTTACAACGCGCAAACGGACGTTAAAAATAGCACCGCATTGGAAGGCGCTCCAATGCGGTGCTATTTTAAGCTATGAATTTCCGCTTGCTGCAAAACCCATTTATCATCTGCACTCATTAACTGTATTCATCATTTTTACTTATCATTTGTACTTATCAATGGGGCCGATTTTCTTTCCTTGCATTCTCCGCCCTACGGTGTCAAACTCCTCCCGATTTTTTAGATGTTAAGTAACAAAAGAAAATGGCAAAAAAGCAAAAAAATTTAGCATACCAAGATCCGCATTATCAGCAGGAAGTAGAAAAATACGACAATCCGATTCCAAGCCGTGAGTTTATTTTAAACGTGATTCGCGGGAATAACGCGCCGATGAATCGGGAAGAAATTTTGACCGCACTTTCGATTCATGACGAAAAACAAATTGAAGGAATACGCCGCCGTTTGCGCGCGATGGAAAATGACGGGCAACTTGTGTTTACCAAACGCAAACGTTATGCGCTTCCGGAAAAATTGGATTTGCTCAAAGGTACCGTCATCGGCCATCGCGAGGGCTTTGGCTTTTTGCAGGTGGAAGGGCAAAAAGACGATTTATTTATTCCGAATCATCAAATGCAACGCGTGATGCACGGCGATTTCGTATTGGCGCAACCGATGGGCTTGGATCGCCGTGGGCGGCGTGAAGTACGTATTGTGCGCGTGTTGGAAAATCGCAAAAAACAAATTGTCGGTCGTTTCTTTTTGGAAAATGGTTTCGCTTATGTGGTACCGGATGACAACCGCATTGGGCGCGATATTCTGGTGCCAAATGAACACCGCAATGGCGCCCGTATGGGACAAGTCGTTGTAGTGGAATTACAAGAACGCAGCGCCGGCTTTAATCAACCTGTCGGCGTTATCCGTGAGATTCTGGGCGACAATATGGCGAAAGGCATGGAAGTGGAAATTGCCTTGCGCAATCATGATATTCCGCACCAATTCCCAAGCGCGGTGGAAAAATACGTGAAAAAATTCAGCGAAGAGGTGCCGGAAGACGCGAAAAAAGGCCGCGTGGATTTACGCGCTTTGCCGTTGGTCACCATTGATGGCGAAGACGCGCGCGACTTTGACGATGCCGTTTACTGCGAAAAACACGGCAAAGGCTGGAAACTTTGGGTAGCGATTGCGGATGTGAGTTATTACGTGCGTTTGCGCTCGGCATTGGATACGGAAGCCTATCATCGCGGCAATTCCGTGTATTTCCCGAATCGCGTGGTGCCGATGTTGCCGGAGATTTTATCGAACGGTTTGTGTTCTTTAAATCCACAAGTGGATCGCTTGTGCATGGTGTGCGAAATGCGAATTTCCGCCAAAGGTAAACTGACGGATTATCGCTTTTATGAAGCGGTGATGAATTCCCATGCGCGGTTAACTTACACAAAAGTGGCGAACATACTGGAAGGTGATGAAGCATTGCGTGAGCGTTATGCTGCTCTTGTGCCGCATTTGGAAGAACTTCATCATTTGTATCAAGCCTTGCTCAGCGCGCGCCATCAACGCGGTGCTATTGATTTTGAAACCATCGAAACCAAGTTTATTTTTAACGCCATGGGCAGAATCGACCGCATTGAACCCGTGGTGCGCAACGATGCACATAAAATCATTGAAGAATGTATGATTTTGGCAAATATTGCGGCGGCGAATTTTATGGAAAAACATAAAGAACCGGCACTGTACCGTATTCACGCCGCGCCGAGCGAAGAAAAACTAACATCGTTCCGCAGCTTTTTAAGCGAGCTCGGTTTGACATTAGGCGGCGCGTTAAAGCCAACCACGAAAGATTACGCGGCGCTATTGGAAAAAGTGAAAGCGCGGCCGGATCACGAATTAATTCAAACCATGTTGCTGCGTTCATTGAGCCAAGCGGTGTACAACGCGGATAATATCGGGCATTTCGGTTTAGCATTGGAAGAATACGCCCATTTTACTTCGCCGATTCGCCGTTATCCCGATCTCACGCTGCATCGCGGCATTAAATATTTGCTCGCCAAAGAACAAGGCGCTAAACGCAAAACTACCAATAGCGGCGGTTACCATTATTCGGTGGAAGAAATAGATTTACTGGGCGAGCATTGCTCCATGACCGAACGCCGCGCCGACGAAGCCACGCGCGAAGTAGCTGATTGGCTGAAGTGCGAATATATGCAGGATCACATCGGAAGCGAATTTAACGGTGTGATTTCTTCCGTAACGAGTTTCGGCTTATTCGTGCGCTTGGACGATTTATTGATTAGCGGATTGGTGCATATTTCTTCTTTGGAAAACGATTATTATCAATTGGATGCGGCGAAACAGCGCTTAATCGGCGAAAACAGCGGAATGCAATATCGACTGGGCGATAAGGTGCGTATTCGCGTGGAAGCGGTGCATTTAGCACAAAAAATGGTGGATTTTTCCCTTGTCGGCAGCGAACGCAAACCTCGCCGAGCAGGCAAAACCGCCAAAACAAGGGCGAAAAAAGTTTTTAAAGAATTACCACCAAACACCTCGAAACGCGGTAAAAATACCACGAAAAAGAAGGCTGCGCCTAAGAAATCCGTGCCTAAGAAATCCGTGCCTAAGAAATCCGTGCGAAAGCCCGCATGATTAAAGCTTCGGCAAGTGAAAGGGCAAATTAGCACCGCATTGAGATGCCTTTCTTCGCCCTTGGTGGAGCAGCCGGATAATAAAAAGTAAAAAGAGAATCCTATGTCAGAACAAATTTACGGTATTCACGCCGTCAACAGTATTTTAGCCCATGCGCCGGAACGTCTAATTGAAGTTTTCGTGTTAAAAGGGCGTGAAGATAAACGTTTGCAGCCATTGTTAAATCAACTTTACGAGCTTGGTATCGGTGTACAGTTTGTCAATCGCCAAACCTTAGATAAAAAAGCCAACGGTGAAGTGCACCAAGGCGTGATTGCACGCGTGCAGGCGGCGAAAGAATTCAATGAAAACGATCTTGACGCGATTTTGGCGAACAAACAAAATCCGTTGTTGTTAGTGTTAGATGGCGTGACGGATCCGCATAATCTCGGCGCTTGTTTGCGTTCGGCGGATGCCGCCGGTGTGGATGCGGTAATTGTACCGAAAGACAAATCGGCGCAGCTTACTTCAATTGCCCGTAAAGTGGCTTGCGGTGCGGCAGAAAGCGTACCGTTAATTCGCGTGACCAATCTTTCGCGTAGCTTGCGCGATTTGCAACAAAACTACAATATTTGGGTGGTGGGTACGGCAGGAGAAGCGGCGGAAACGATTTATCAAACTAAGTTGACCGGCCCGTTAGCGCTTGTGATGGGGGCGGAGGGCGAGGGAATGCGACGTTTAACCCGCGAACACTGCGATCAACTTATCAGTATTCCGATGGCCGGTTCTGTATCATCGCTGAATGTTTCGGTGGCTACCGGAGTGTGTTTGTTTGAAATCGTGCGTCAGCGTTTAGGGTAGTTGTTCTATTTGTAATTAATTATTAAAAATTGATAAAATAATTGAACTTTCAATCGGTAAAACCTGTCTTAAGGCACAAATCGGTTCAATAAAATGACTTATTGTGCTATAACTTGACTCACTAAGCGGTAACAGCTAAAAGAAAGAGGGAAAAAATGGATAAAGAAACACAAATGATGTTGGTTCCTCAAGGCAGTATCGAAGGCTATATTCGTGCGGCAAATGAATATCCGATGCTGACCGCCGAGGAAGAAAAAGAATTGGCAGAGCGTTTGTATTATCACGAAGATATTGATGCGGCGAAAAAATTGGTGTTATCACACCTTCGTTTTGTTATCCACGTAGCGCGCGGTTATTCCGGTTATGGTTTGCCGCAAGCGGATTTGATTCAAGAAGGCAATATTGGCTTAATGAAGGCGGTGAAACGTTTTAATCCGGAAGTGGGCGTGCGCTTGGTGTCTTTTGCCGTACATTGGATTAAAGCGGAAATTCATGAATATGTGTTGAAAAACTGGCGTATCGTGAAAGTAGCGACGACCAAAGCACAACGCAAATTGTTCTTTAATCTGCGCAAAACCAAACAACGTTTGGGTTGGTTCAACGAAAATGAAGTGGATATGGTGGCAAACGAATTAGGCGTGTCCAAAGAAGATGTCATCGAAATGGAATCCCGTATGACCGGTGCCGATGTGGGCTTTGATTTGCCTACGGATGCCGACGCCGAAACCGTTTATTCTCCGGCGCTTTATTTGGAAGATCAAAGTTCGAATTTTGCGGCCGAGTTGGAGAATGAAAATTTTGAAAACCAAGCGACCGAGCAATTGAGCACCGCATTGAAAGCGCTTGATGCGCGCAGTCAAGATATTATCAAAGCCCGTTGGTTGGACGATGACAAAGCGACATTGCATGATTTGGCGGCAAAATATAATGTGTCAGCAGAGCGGATTCGTCAGCTTGAAAGTAATGCCTTGAAAAAACTAAAGAGCGCCGTCAGCTTTTAATAAAGCAAAAACCTGCCGAAGTGGCAGGTTTTTTGTTTCTGAATATTGACAGGCGAGTGACCGTGCGATTGAGCACCGCATTGGAAACCCTGTTTAGTTTTTTTTAAATTTCGACCACATTTTGTCTTCCTGCCCGCGCCATAAACGTTGAATGTTGTCGTGATGGCGATAAATTAACAGGCAACTGACCAATGCTACCGGAAAAGTAAATTCCGGTTTAAACCACCACACATAAAATGGTACAAGTAATGCGGTGACGACGGCGCTTAAGGAAGAATAGCCGCTTACCAAGAATACTGCGAGCCAAGTACCGAAAGTGGAACCGGCAACCGCCCAAGCGATTGGGGCGATGGCGCCGAATGCGGTGGCTACGCCTTTGCCGCCTTTAAATTGAAAGAAAATCGGGAAAATGTGCCCCAGACAAGCCCCGAGCGCCACCATGCCCAGTTCGAACTGGCTTAAACCAAGATAGTAGCCCGCCCATACCGGTAACATACCTTTTAAAATATCGAACACTAATACACCGAGTGCCGCCCAACGACCGCCGAGGCGTAATACGTTCGTTGCGCCCGGGTTGTGCGAGCCGTTTTGGCGCGGATCCGGCAAGCCCGCCATTTTGCAAATTAAAATTGCGCTGGAAACGGAGCCTAAAAGATAGGCAAAAATCATATAAAAAACGGCAAAAAGGCTCATTTTGTACCTCGAAATGCTAAAAATCGTTCGGTATTTTACCTAAACTTGGTAGCATACCCTAACAATTTTGGAGGAATTTACCGTGGATCGTGTTTTTATCGAAGAATTAAGCGTGTTCGCTCAAATCGGCGTATATGATTGGGAGCAACAAATCAAACAAAAACTCGTGTTCGACATCGAAATGGCTTGGGATTGCCGGAAAGCCGCACAAACTGATGACGTGCAATATTGCTTAAATTATGCGGAAGTAAGCCAATTTGTGCTGGATTACGTGCAGTCGAAGCCGTTTTTATTGGTGGAGCGGGTCGCTTACGAGGTGGCGGAAAAATTGCACACGCGTTTTGGCGTTCAATGGTTACGCCTGAAACTTAGCAAACCCAATGCGGTGCCGCAAGCGAAGTCCGTTGGCGTGGTGGTGGAAAAAGGTTCGTTGGAATGATTCGGCGAAAATTAATTACGCTTAACAAAAATCCCGCATCAGGCGGGATTTTGTATGTGTTATTTTTTCTTGCTCGGACGCTGCCAGCCTTGAATATGACGTTGTGGCACACGGGTGATGACCAGTTCGTCTTTCGCAATATTTTGCGTGATGGTTGAACCGGCTCCGATGGTGGCGCCGTCTTCGACGATTACCGGTGCGACCAATTGGGTATCGGAACCGACGAAAACGTTATTGCCAATGAGGGTTTTAAATTTGTTTGCACCATCGTAATTACAGGTGATGACGCCTGCGCCGATGTTGCAATCCGCGCCGATTTCAGTGTCGCCGATATAAGTCAGGTGATTTACTTTCGAGCCCTTGCCGACGATTGATTTTTTGATTTCCACAAAATTGCCGACATGCGTTTGCGCCGCGAGTTCCGTGCCCGGACGTAAACGGGAGAAAGGTCCGATGGCGGCTTTTTCGCCGATAACGGCATCTTCCAGTACGGAATAAGGTTTCACTTCTACGTCATCGCCAAGCGTCACGTTTTTCAACACGCAACCTGCGCCAATTTTCACGCGATTGCCTAAACGTACATTTCCTTCAAGGATGACGTTCGTATCGATTTCTACGTCTTTACCGTGTTCGAGCGTGCCACGTAAATCAAAGCGCGCCGGATCGAGCAAGGTCACGCCGGCAAGTAATAAATGTTGCGCTTGTTTATGTTGGTAATAACGCTCTAACGCCGCAAGCTGTAAGCGATTGTTCGCGCCTTCCACTTCTATTGCATCGCCGGCTTGTACCGCCATTACTTGGCAGCCGTCTTGGTTTGCGAGGGCAATTAAGTCTGTTAGATAATATTCGCCTTGCGCGTTGTGATTATCCACACGCGCCAGCCATTTTTTGAAGTTTGCACCGTCGGATACCATGACGCCGGTGTTTACCTCTTGAATTTTTAATTGCTCGGCGTTCGCATCTTTCTGTTCGACGATTGCCACCACATTGCCGTTTTCGCGAAGAATGCGGCCGTAGCCGGTCGGGTTATCAAGATTCACGGTTAAAAGCGCAATGCCGTTTTCTGGTTTCGCCGCAATCAGTTTTTCTAGGGTCTCGACGCTGATTAGTGGCGCATCGCCGTAAAGTACGACAATATTTTCATCGTCTTTGAAAAACGGCGCCGCCTGCTGCACGGCATGGGCGGTACCGAGTTGCTCGTTTTGGAATACCCAATTCACCTTTTCGTTGGCAAGACGTTCACGCATTAATTCGCCGCCGTGACCGTAAATTAAATGCATGTTTTCCGCGCCCAATGCGGTAGCCGTATCAATCACATGCTTCACCATCGGTTTGCCCGCTACGCAGTGCAATACTTTCGGTAAATCTGAATACATTCGTGTTCCTTTCCCCGCGGCTAAAATAACGGCGCTTAGTGTTTTGTTTGTCATAAATTCTCTCTTGGTGAACAAAAAATTGGGCATATTCTAGCGTAGAACGTGTCAGAGCGTAAGTTCGTTTTATTCCGTTGAGTTAATCCTGCAAATCCTGTAAACTAGCGCCCCGTCTTTGATAGCTAATCCTCTTCAATTTTCACCGCTTTTCCGGTGAAATTTTTGGCAAGATGATTAGCTATAATCATTTATATCCCAACAAGATTAGGTTCCCTATGGCTACAAATTATATTTTCGTCACTGGTGGTGTGGTTTCATCGCTAGGTAAAGGCATTGCGGCGGCATCGTTGGCGGCAATTTTAGAAGCGCGTGGTTTAAACGTCACCATCATGAAATTGGATCCGTATATTAATGTCGATCCGGGTACCATGAGTCCGACCCAACACGGTGAAGTTTTCGTGACGCAAGACGGCGCGGAAACCGATTTGGATTTAGGTCACTACGAGCGTTTTATTCGCACCAAAATGACCAAACGGAACAATTTCACCACCGGCAAAATTTATTCCGAAGTATTACGCAAAGAACGTCGTGGTGATTATCTTGGCGCCACCATTCAAGTGATTCCGCACATTACCAATGAAATTAAAGATCGCGTCATCGCCGGCGCGCAAGGGCATGATGTGGTGATCGTAGAAGTGGGGGGAACTGTAGGCGACATCGAATCGCTGCCGTTTTTGGAAGCCTTGCGCCAATTGGCGGTGCAAGTCGGTCGTGAGCACACCTTGTTTATGCACTTGACTTTAGTGCCTTATATTCCTACCGCCGGTGAAGTGAAAACTAAACCGACCCAACATTCCGTAAAAGAATTACTTTCCATCGGAATTCAGCCGGATGTGTTGATTTGCCGTTCCGACCGTATGATTCCGCCGAACGAACGCGCTAAAATCGCCTTATTCTGTAACGTGCCGGAACGCGCGGTAATTTCACTAAAAGACGTGAACTCAATTTATCAAATTCCCGCTTTGTTAAAATCTCAGGGCTTGGATGATTTCGTCTGTGAGCGTTTCCGTTTAGATTGTCCGGAAGCCGATCTTTCCGAATGGGAGCAAGTGCTTTATAAACAAGCTAACCCGGTGGGCGAAGTGACTATCGGCATGGTGGGCAAATATACCGAATTGCCGGATGCCTACAAATCCGTCAACGAAGCCTTAAAGCATGCAGGTTTAACTAATCGTTTAAGCGTAAACATCAAATATATCGACTCGCAAGACGTAGAAACTAAAGGCGTTGAAGTCTTAAAAGGCATAGACGGCATTTTAGTGCCGGGCGGCTTCGGCTATCGTGGTGTAGAAGGCAAAATTCTTACTGCACAATACGCGCGTGAAAACGGCATTCCGTATTTAGGCATTTGTTTAGGTATGCAAATTGCCTTAATTGAATACGCGCGTAACGTAGCGGGATTAACTAAAGCAAACTCGTCCGAATTCGATAAAAATTGTGAACAACCTGTCGTGGCGCTGATTACCGAATGGCAAGACGCCGAAGGCAATACCGAAGTACGCAGCGACGCGTCCGATCTCGGCGGCACCATGCGTTTGGGCGCACAGCAATGTCATTTGTTGGAAGGCAGCCGCGCACGCGCGCTTTACGGTAAAGAAACGATTGAAGAGCGCCATCGTCACCGCTATGAAGTGAACAACGTGTTATTGCCGAAAATCGAAAAAGCGGGGTTGAAAGTGACCGGCTTATCCGCCGACAAAAAATTGGTGGAAATTATCGAAGTTCCGAACCATCCTTGGTTTGTCGCTTGTCAATTTCACCCGGAATTCACTTCCACGCCGCGAGACGGTCACCCGCTGTTTGCCGGTTTCGTGAAAGCGGCTTATGAAAATCATAAAAAATAAGCAGAAATTCAGTTAAACATTTAAAAGTGCGGTTAAAAAAAAACGGATTGCACTTTTTTATTTAGTATGCGCCGACAACTATCGGCATCACTTTACTTTAAACCCGCTTACACTGCGGTTTTGCCGGTAGCCTGCTCAAATAGCACCGCATTGAAACGGCACCGCATTGAAATAGCACCGCATTGGAACCGTATTCTTAATTTAAAACGAGAACTTTATGACATTAGTACAACGATACAAGCAAGCCGCCAAGGAAGCGCGATGGGCCTTAGGACTGTCCGTTTTGTATGTGATTGGCTGGTGTTTATGCGCCTACCTACCGAAAAACACCACCGGGCCGATAGGTTTTCCCCTTTGGTTCGAACTTTCTTGCATTTATTTACCGATTTTATTTCTTGTGATCGGCTATTGGGTGATCAAAATCGTTTACCTGGATATTTCGCTTGAAATCAATGCGCCCGAAACACACGAAAAGGAGAATAAGCAATGAATCTGGGAATTATTCTTCCTTTAATCATTTATCTCGCATTTATTTTCGGCGCAGCGATTTATGCTTATGTGAAACGTACCAAGGGCGATTTTTTAACGGAATATTACGTCGGCAATCGTTCAATGACGGGTTTTGTGCTCGCGATGACCACCGCATCCACCTACGCCAGCGCCAGTTCTTTTGTGGGCGGTCCGGGGGCGGCTTATAAATACGGCTTGGGCTGGGTGTTGTTGGCGATGATTCAAGTTCCGGCGGTATGGCTAGCGTTGGGCGCACTAGGCAAAAAATTTGCTTTGCTTTCGCGCGAAACCAATGCGTTGACCATTAACGACTTATTCCTTTATCGTTACAAAAACAAATATCTCGTATGGCTTTCCGGCCTTGCTTTGTTGCTTGCTTTCTTTGCAGCGATGACCGTGCAATTTATCGGCGGCGCGCGTTTGCTGGAAACCACCATCGGCATTTCCTACACCCAAGCCTTGTTACTGTTTGCCCTAACTGTGGGCATTTACACCTTTATCGGCGGCTTTCGTGCGGTGGTTTTAACGGACACCATTCAAGGCACGGTGATGATTGTCGGCACCCTGATTTTGCTTGGCGGCACGCTTTATGCCTTGGGCGGCGTGGAAAATGCGATGCATAAATTAACCGAAATTGATCCGGCGTTAGTCAGTCCTTATGGCCCGGACGAGATGTTCGGCTTCCAATTTATGGCATCTTTTTGGGTGTTGGTGTGTTTTGGTGTAGTAGGCTTACCACATACCGCCGTGCGCTGTATGGCCTTTAAAGACAGTAAAGCCTTGCATCGCGGTATGCTGATCGGCACGCTGGTACTTTCGCTGATTATGTTTGGTATGCATTTGGCGGGCGCACTCGGTCGCGCGATTATTCCCGATTTGAAGATCGCCGATCAAGTTATTCCGACTTTAATGTTGCAAGTGCTGCCGCCGATTGTAGCCGGGATTTTCTTGGCAGCACCGATGTCTGCAATTATGTCCACTATTGACGCGCAATTAATTCAATCTTCGTCTATTTTCGTGAAAGATTTATACCTTTCGGCTAAACCGCAAGCGGCTAAAAACGAGAAAAAAATCGGTTATATTTCTTCCGTTATTACCCTAATTTTAACCGCGCTTTTAATTATCGCTGCGCTTAATCCGCCGGATATGATCATTTGGCTAAATCTGTTTGCTTTCGGCGGGCTGGAAGCCGCTTTTCTTTGGGTGATCGTGCTCGGCATTTATTGGGACAAGGCCAATGCTTATGGTGCGCTGAGTTCAATGCTCGTCGGCCTAGGCAGCTATATTTTGCTCACGCAATTGGGCGTCAAATTACTTGGTTTTCATCAAATTGTGCCGGCTTTGGCATTTGGTTTAGTTGCGTTTTTAATTGGTAATCGATGGGGCGAAAAAACGACGCCAAAATTTTTATAATCTTAAAATAATGTTGATTCTATGAACAACCGCGCACTTATCGATCTTTTCCTCAACGATTATTGGCTTGAAAAAGGGCTGTCGCAAAACACTGTGCAATCTTATCGGTTAGATTTGAATGCGTTGTGTGATTGGTTGGAGAAAAATGATTTATCCTTAGAAACCTTGGATGCGGTGGATTTGCAAGGTTTTTTGGGGGAACGCTTGGCGCAAGGTTACAAAGCCAGCAGTACGGCTCGACTGTTAAGCGCGGTACGCAAATTGTTCCAATATTTGTATCGTGAAAAATACCGCACCGATGATCCCGGCGCGCTGCTTAGTTCGCCTAAACTGCCAAGCCGTTTGCCGAAATATTTAAGTGAACAACAAGTTAGCGATTTATTGAACGCACCCAACGTGGAAATTCCGCTCGAATTGCGCGATAAAGCAATGCTGGAACTACTCTATGCCACCGGCCTACGCGTCACTGAATTAGTTTCGCTGACCATTGAAAATATGAACCTGCAACAAGGCGCAGTGCGCGTTATCGGTAAGGGCAACAAGGAACGCATTGTGCCGATGGGGGAAGAGGCAGCCTATTGGCTGCGTCAGTTTGTGCTTTATGGACGGCCGCAGCTGTTAAACAGGCAAAGCACCGATATTGTTTTTCCTAGTCGACGCGCCAAACCCATGACCCGACAGACGTTTTGGCACCGCATTAAGCATTATGCAATATTGGCAGACATCAATGCTGATGCGCTTTCGCCACACGTGTTACGCCATGCATTTGCCACCCATTTGGTGAATCATGGCGCAGATTTGCGGGTGGTGCAGATGTTGCTTGGTCACAGCGATCTTTCCACCACGCAAATTTATACCCATGTGGCAAAAGAACGTTTGAAATATTTGCACGAACGTTTTCATCCAAGAGGATAAAAAGAGCGGTCAAAGCTTAAGTTTTGACCGCTCTTTCTTTCAACACCTATTTCAATGCGGTGCTGATCTGGCACTTCGTTGCGTTGCTTTTATGCCGACCGTTACAGCGCGCTTAAACCGGCTCCAGTCCGAGCACTTTACGCCCGTTAAGACTGGCGATATCTACCATGGCGTCTAAATGCGGGAAACGACAACCGGCAGCGAGCAAACTTAGTTCCTGCCATAAATCGCCTTCGCAAAGCGGTACCATATAATCGCAGATATTATCGGTGCCAAGCGCCACAGTAATGCCTTCGGGAATCATTTCGTCGGCCGGCGTTAATGCATTGTGGAACGGCATTAAATCTTCTTTTCGATTGCTGTCAATCCAGGCCATCGGGCAGGCGATCATCATCATTTTTGCTTTACGCATTTTTTCATAAAGTCGGTAGCGATATTCTTTGGGATGCGAACTGATAGAAATGCCGTGAATGCCTACCACGCGCCCTTCCATGCCGTGCTCGATGGTTTTGTCGCAAAGTTGCTCCGTTTCTTTTTCGTTCGGATTATTAAACTGATCCACGTGCACATGACACATAATGCCAAGAGATTTCGCCTTATCTAACAAAATGTCCATCGCCTCTAAGCCGCGGCCGTAATCCAGTTCGTCACGATACGGTAGACCGCCAATCATATCCACCATTTCGGAGCCGATATCGAACCATTTGCGCGCGGTTGGCTCGATCACGCCTTTTAAGGTTTGGTTGGCAAATTTCAAAACGATGTCGTGTTTGTAAACTTCGCGGGCTTTATGTGCCGCGATAATCGCGCGATCTTCGCAAATCGGGTCGATATCTACGAACGTACCGAATGCGGTGACCCCTTGGGAAATCATTAATTCAATGGATTGGCAGAAACGAGCGTAGTAATCATCCACGCTGGACGTGCGTTTCACTTCATCCACCAAATCCCATTTTTGTTGCAAATTACTGTTGTGATAAATGCCGATTTTTTCCGGCGTCATGGTGAAGGCGCGATCGGCATGGGCGTGGGCATTGACCCAACCGCCTTTTTTAATGATTTCATCGCGAATAAATGTTTTGAAACTACGAACATGGCTTTTCATACAAACTCCGTAAAAAGAATGAGGATAAAAAGACGAGAAGCGTATTAATTGAAACGGCTCGACGGGCGCGGCGAGAAGCATTGTGGCAATGTTATGAAAAACTCACGGATTTTCCATTAATAACATCTTTTCAGTCTTAAACTGGGCCGGAAGTATAAAGTTTCAGTCGCAAAAAAGCTATTTCTTTTTGACCGGGCGGGCGGATAAACGCCTTGTCGTTATTTATCAAAAAAGGAATTTTCGCTCTTAAACATTTCTAAGAATAGCCCTAGCGGTGGGCGATCGGAGGATTGTTCTTGATAAGCGCGGTCGAATTTTTTGTAGTTTCCTTTGCGGTCTAGATGATATTGCGTACCGTCAGGTTGGATTAATACGTTCCAGCGATAATTTGACGCTAATACCCAATCATCGCCTCGCAAATCAAATAAATTGCGACCTTGAGCATAATCTTTCGACGGATTTTGCACATTAAAAATTTGTGTCATTAATGCCGGCAATAAATCTGTATGACTGGTCAATGCGCTTGCAACGCCGACCGGCAAATCTTTCCAGAACACTAACAGCGGCACTTGAATTTCATCACGGCCAAAATAATTGCGCTGATCTTTCTTATGCATTTCGTTGAAACTTAAACCGTGCTCGGCCGTTATGATCACTAAGGTATTTTCTAACGTTGAATCGGTTAAAATTTGTTCGAATAACGGATCTGTTTGTGCGAGAACGCGTTCGTATTCTATCGGGTCCTTTGCGTTTAAATCTAAATCAAGATAGACGAACCAAGGCGTTTCCGATTTTTGAGCGATAAATTCATTGAATTGTTTGACTACATTTTCGTTCGTCGTTTTTTCTTTCGCTAACGCCATGCCGCGGAACAAGGCTTGACGAAATAAGCTGTCCTTAAAGCCCGAAGCGGAGAACAAACCGAAGCGGTATTTTTCTGTTCGCAGTTTTTCAATAAGTACGGACGGAGTGTGATTGCTTAAAATACTATCCGTGTAGTTTGCGTTTAACCCGTAAAACAAGCCGACTAATCCTGCGTTATTTGTGTTGCCGCTACTATAATGATTGGTAAATTGAGTCGAACGAAGGGCAAATTCGGCGAGTTTCGGCATTTTTTCAGAGACAACCGCATCGTAACGTAAGCCGGAAACCGTAATTAGCAAAATATTCGGCTTATGTTCCGTGGCACTAAAGGTTAAAGGATGTTTAGGATATCCGATTTTTAATGCGTCCAAACGCCCTTCTTGCGCTAATTTTTGTTCATATTCTTCGCCATCCAATAAACCGTGTTTTTCTAAAAAAGAACGTGCGGTCATCGGGTAAGACAGCGGGAAATTAGAACGTTGCATAGTAATCGGACGATATAAATAGGCATCGGCCCAAGCATAAATTAAATGAGAGGCAATGAACGTCACAGTGAAAAATACGCCGACATATTTCAGCCATGTTTGGCGTTCAAGACTACGCAGTTTCTCCCAGCTCCAACGGGAAAAAAGCATTTGCACCAGCAAAATCATCGGCATCGGCACAAAGAAAATTTGCCAGTTGCGCGACATCTCGCCATTTTCGGGATTTACCAATAAGTTCCATACAATGGAAGATAAATGCAAATTGAAACGACTGAATACGGCAGTATCAAAAAGTAATAATGTGATGAATATGGTCGCCAGAATGACTGTTAAGCCACGAAAAGTGCGGTGATTTTTAATGACGAAACTTAGCGGAAAGACCACCAATAAATAGACGGCAAAGACGCTAAAACTAAAATGTCCGAGCAGGCTGACGAAAAAGTAAAGTTTCCCGCCCAATGTGTCCGGCCAGTCGATTAAAAAGGCATAACGGGAACCGATAAAAATCGCAATAATAATGTTAAAAAAGGCAAACCAATGACCCCACGAAA
The DNA here is from genome assembly GCF_057314195.1 of Rodentibacter sp. Classification (NCBI taxonomy): domain Bacteria; kingdom Pseudomonadati; phylum Pseudomonadota; class Gammaproteobacteria; order Pasteurellales; family Pasteurellaceae; genus Rodentibacter; species Rodentibacter sp. Next base: position 34,070 of record NZ_DBHLAM010000003.1, read on the forward strand.
TTTTTCGCGAGGTGTCGTCGCGGTATTGTTTACCGTTGAAGTCGCCTTTTTTAAAGCTGATCATATCAGTGAGTTTTTATTGCATTGATTAAAGAACTGGCAAAGGCTTGCGCCAAGGCTTCGCGTTGCGTTTGCGGTACGCTGGTGGCGAGCAAGTTGCTTGTCATATTGCCGAGGGCAATTAAGGATAAGTCAACCGGCGCTTGGTGTTTTTCCAGCACCGCGATCATATCGTTGACAATGGCGCTTAATTGCGCGTCGGAGTATTTGGAAGATTGAGCCATTTTTGTTTGAAAAGGGGAAAAAAAGTTGCCTTATCATACCCGATTATTTGCCCGAATCTAAATAATTTCTTTTTTCTTGCTAAAAGAGAGCGGTTATAATTCGCGAGGTTTCGCGACGTTATGTTGTGCTTGCCCAACGCTGAAATAATGCCGGTTAGGTAATATTTGAGGAATTTCGGCTTCACAAGGGCGTGTTTGAAGTGTAAGCAATGTTATTTTTTGAACTTCCCAAATAGCACCGCATTGGAATGGCGTTCAATGCGGTGCTGTTGGCGAAGTGCTCGGATTTTTGCTAACGGTTAGATAAGTCCGTCAAACGATTCGGCAATCGTTTTGTGCATTTGCCGCAGCATAATGTCGATGTTTTTTAACAAAGGAAAAGAAAATGAGCATTACTGTAAATCAAATCGTGTTGCACCAATTAATTAAGCGAATCGATGGTGACGATAATAAAATGGAAAGCATTTTACGTAACGAGTTACATCCGATCACGGCGGAGGTGGAACAAATGATGTTGCAGTTGCATCAAGGCTATCAAAATAAAGCCAAGGCTTTCGGTGTGTTTCAAGATAATTCGGTATTTGCGCAACAATTAAATCGTTTACTAGAAAAAGAAACAGAATTTTTAGATTTCAGCCAATATTCGACAAAGCTTTTGGCGGATGAATTAAGCAAATATAACTTTGCCGATAGTGGTACACTTGTGTTATGTCAATACAATTTCCTCGCCACCGATTATTTGTTTATCGCCTTGCTTGATAGCCGCCACAGTATGTGGGTGGACGAACACTTGGATATTCGTCGCACGGAATATCTTGATATTACGCAATTTGATATCGCTGCACGGGTGAATTTGACCGATTTGCAAATAAACGCCAAGTCCAATCGTTATCTGACCTTTATTAAAGGGCGCGTAGGGCGCAAAATCAGCGATTTCTTTATGGATTTTTTGGGGGCGGAAGAAGGATTGAATCCGCAACTGCAAAACCAGTGTTTATTGCAGGCTGTGAGCGATTATTGTGAGCAAGGGGAGTTGAATAAAGAGCAAGCTCAAGCAGTAAAAAAACAAGTGTTTGAATATTGCAAAGGGCAGATTGCCGGCGGTGAAGATATCGCCCTGACTGAACTTTCCGACAGCTTGCCGACTCTAAACGAGCGGCCTTTTGTCGCCTTTGCGGAAGAACAAAATTACGGTTTAGAAGAACACATTCCTCCACTGCGTTCGGCGTTAAAATCACTCACTAAATTTTCCGGTTCAGGTAAAGGCATTAGCCTAACTTTTGATGCGGAATTACTTAATACGCGCGTTCGTTGGGATCCGATGACGGATACGTTAAGTATTAACGGTTTACCGCCTAACTTAAAAGACCAATTGGAAAAGGCTTTAAAAGCCGAGAATTAGTTTGGCAATATTTTTAAGTTTGGGTATTATTTCACAAAATTTTGCAAGGATAGGTAAAGAAAATGCAATTTAAAATTCTTTTGGGCGTCGCTGTATTGGCATTAAGCCTTTCGGCTTGTTCTACGGTTGAAAAAGTGGTTTATCGCATTGACGTGCCACAAGGCAACTATTTGGAAGCCACCAATGTGGCGCAAGTCAAACAAGGTATGACTGCACAACAAGTACAATATTTGCTTGGTACGCCGGTTTTAATTGACCCTTATAGCAATTTGACTTGGTATTATGTGTTCTTGCAACAGCGAGCCTATCAAGCGCCTGACCAACATACTTTCACCGTAAAATTTGACCAAAGCGGTGTTGTAACGGAAACACATTTGGATAAACCGTTGCCGGAAGTGGCATCGCAAAGTGAGAATAACACCATTATTGAACGTAACGGCGAGGGTAATAAGAAATCTTGGTGGACATTCTAGTAATTCTTGGGTTTGTCTGTAATGTAGGTGTTCCGTTTAATTGGTATTAAACATTATAGATAGAGAGTAGATAAAAGAGTTGAGCGTATTTTTCGATCAACTCTTTTTATTTATTTTGAGAAATTAGATTAATTTAACCGGGATTTTTACCACTAGTTTTTTTATTTTTTCCGCTTTTTCGCCCGTAATACAGCAAGGTTTATGTGGTTCGTACGGATAGAATACGGCGAACATTTTCGGCACTAAGGTGATGGTGAATTTGTTTTCGATATTTGCCGTGGTGAGCTGATAATCATCGGCTTGGTTATAGTTTTCGTATTTGGCGAGGTTCGGATAAGTTGCGCCTACTTCAATATTTTCCGCACCGCGAATTAATACTTGCAAGTCTAAATAGTTATGGTGCAATTCCGCTTTTTTAGTGCTTGGTTCGGCGGTTTCCGGTTCCATTACGTTCATGTAAATTTGATCGTTAATATCATGGCGACCATTTTCCAACGCATTTAAATCTAATGTATTCAAATAATCACAAATTTCCGCGATTACTTTCGGTAAACCCACTTTAAAGTTTGGATTGGTAAGGCTGCTGATGATCATATTCTCTCCTTGTATGAATATGTGAATAAAAGTTATCCCATGATAGCAAGTTGACCATACGAAATAAAGTTACCAATCACCTCAAAACATCTGTATAATACGCGAGCTTTATTTTCTGTGTTAGCGTGCGGCTATCAAAAGAGATTTTAAACGGTGGTTAATTGGCGATAGATTTCTTTTGCTAGTCGCAATCTGGAAAATAAAGCATTATTTTTAATGTAATTTAAAGGAAAACATTGTGAATCCAATTGTTAAACAATTTAAATATGGTCAACATACCGTCACCTTAGAAACAGGTGCCATTGCCCGTCAGGCGACGGCTGCTGTAATGGCAAGCATGGACGATACCACCGTATTCGTCACTGTAGTGGCCAAAAAAGACGTGAAAGAAGGCCAAGATTTCTTTCCGTTAACCGTAAATTATCAAGAACGTACTTATGCCGCCGGCCGTATTCCAGGCGGTTTCTTCAAACGTGAAGGTCGTCCATCTGAGGGCGAAACTTTGATTGCCCGTTTAATCGATCGTCCGATTCGTCCGTTATTCCCGGAAGGTTTCTTCAATGAAATTCAAGTAGTTGCCACCGTTGTTTCAGTAAACCCGCAAATTAGCCCGGATTTAGTGGCGATGATTGGTGCATCTGCAGCGCTTTCATTGTCCGGCGTACCGTTTAACGGTCCGATCGGGGCTGCACGTGTAGGATTCATTAACGGTCAATTCGTGTTAAATCCGACCATGAATGAACAAAAACAAAGCCGTTTGGATTTAGTGGTGGCGGGAACCGACAAAGCCGTGTTGATGGTTGAATCTGAAGCGGATATTTTAACCGAAGAACAAATGTTATCTGCGGTTGTATTCGGTCACCAACAGCAACAAGTAGTGATTGAGGCGATTAAAGAATTGGTTGCTGAAGCCGGTAAACCACGTTGGGATTGGGTTGCACCTGAACCAAACACTGATTTAATTAATAAAGTAAAAGCGTTAGCTGAAGCGCGTTTAGGCGATGCGTATCGTATCACTGAAAAACAAGCGCGTTATGAGCAAATCGATGCGATTAAAGCTGACGTTGTTGCACAAATTACTGCTGAAGATGAAGAAGTCAGCGAAGGCAAAATTATTGATATTTTCACCGCACTTGAAAGCCAAATCGTGCGCGGTCGTATTATCGCGGGCGAACCTCGTATTGACGGACGTACCGTTGATACTGTTCGTGCATTGGATATTTGCACCGGCGTGTTACCGCGTACTCATGGTTCTGCCATCTTCACCCGTGGCGAAACTCAAGCCCTAGCAGTTGCTACTTTAGGTACCGAACGCGATGCGCAAATCATTGATGAATTAACCGGTGAGCGCCAAGATCACTTTTTATTCCACTATAACTTCCCTCCGTATTCCGTGGGTGAAACCGGTATGATTGGTTCACCGAAACGTCGTGAAATTGGTCACGGTCGTTTAGCGAAACGTGGCGTGGCAGCAGTGATGCCAACCTTAGCCGAATTCCCATATGTGGTACGTGTGGTGTCTGAAATCACTGAATCTAACGGTTCTTCTTCTATGGCTTCTGTGTGTGGTGCATCCCTTGCGTTAATGGACGCCGGCGTGCCGATTAAAGCGGCGGTAGCAGGTATTGCGATGGGGTTGGTGAAAGAAGATGATAAATTCGTCGTGCTTTCCGATATCCTTGGAGATGAAGATCACTTAGGCGATATGGACTTTAAAGTAGCCGGTACTCGTGAAGGTGTCACAGCACTTCAAATGGACATCAAAATCGAAGGTATTACCGCAGAAATCATGCAAATCGCATTAAATCAAGCGAAAAGCGCCCGTATGCACATTCTTGGTGTGATGGAACAAGCTATTCCGGCGCCACGTGCGGATATTTCTGATTTCGCTCCGCGTATTTACACCATGAAGATCGATCCAAAGAAAATTAAAGATGTGATCGGTAAAGGTGGTGCGGTAATTCGTGCGTTGACTGAAGAAACTGGTACGTCCATTGATATTGATGACGACGGTACAGTAAAAATCGCTGCCGTAGATAAAAACGCAGTACAAGATGTGATGGCGCGTATCGAAGACATCACCGCCGAAGTGGAAGCCGGTGCGGTTTACAAAGGTAAAGTGACCCGCTTAGCAGATTTCGGTGCATTTGTGGCTATCGTGGGTAATAAAGAGGGCTTGGTTCACATTTCGCAAATTGCCGAAGAACGTGTGGAAAAAGTCAGCGATTACCTGCAAGTAGGGCAAGAAGTGATGGTGAAAGTAGTAGAAATCGATCGTCAAGGTCGTATCCGTTTAACCATGAAAGATCTTGCGCCTAAACAGGAAGCAGAAAGCAACCAAGAAGAACTTGCCGAAGAGCAAGAATAATCTTGGTTAACCCAATCAAAACTTGGTGGCATTGCCATCAAGTTTTGTTATTTTCCAACTCACTATTCGTACAAAAAGAAAGCAGATGCTGTGTTTTCGATTATTTCGTCGTTTTATAGCCTATTTATTTAGCCTATGTGCGGTGTTGTTCCTTACCGGCTGTGTCCGGTCCGAGGGTGCTTTTGTATCTAACAATCGAATTGTACTTGCTGAACAAAATCCGAATACGCACTTTGAACAAGAAGTGATGATTGTACGTATTAGCCAAGTACTTTTAGTTGGAAAAATGAGTAACGAAGAACGCGCTGCCATGCATTTCGAGCGCGGTGTACTATACGATTCTCTTGGATTATGGGGACTCGCTCGTTACGACTTTACGCAAGCCCTTGCATTGCAGCCGAAAATGGCTTCCGTGTATAACTATTTGGGGCTTTACTTATTGCTTGAAGAAGATTACGACGGCGCACTGGAGACGTTCAATGCGGCGCTGGAATTGGATCCGAGTTATGACTATACCCACCTTAATCGTGGTTTAAATTTTTATTACGTCGAACGC
>NZ_DBHLAM010000003.1:39756-64666 GCF_057314195.1 Rodentibacter sp.
ATCGTGTCTTATGGCTATATTTGAACGAACAAAAATTAAAACCACAAGAAGCCCGCGCAAATCTTGTCGAACGAGCAAAAGGGCTATCAAAGGACTTCTGGGGAACAAATATCGTTCAATACTACTTAGGACGCATTTCTGTGGAAGAATTGCAGCGGCGCGCAGCCGATTTTGCGGAAAACGCGCAACAATACGCTGAAATTTTGACAGAAACCTATTTTTATCTAGCAAAACAAAAACTCAATGCGGGGCTGGTGGACGAGGCGGCGACCTTGTTCAAACTGGCCATGGCAAATCAGGTTTATAACTTTGTTGAGTATCGTTTTGCCTCTTTTGAGCTGATGAAATTAAAACCGGCTCAAGCGGAAGACGAAAAAGAAGTGAAAAGTGCAGTAACTAAAGCCACGGTATTTTAACAGCCGGCCATCTTTTTACGATTCTCCGATTTCTTTGCTCTCCCTTCGGGATTGTTGGTAAAGCCAACACTTAAAGTGCCTTCGCATTTTCTCCCTCGGAAACGGGAAAGGTTAGATATCAGGAATACAATCAACAAATAAACCCGAAAGCCCCTTGAGCTTTCCTCATTTTATTCGAGAATTTTAATGACAGACAAAATCACTTTTAATGACTTAGGTTTGCCTGAGTTTATCTTAAAAGCCGTTTCAGACTTAGGTTTTGAAACGCCCTCTCCGATTCAACAAGAGTGTATTCCGCATTTACTTAACGGCAATGACGTTTTGGGTATGGCGCAAACCGGTAGCGGTAAAACAGCGGCATTCGCTCTTCCATTGCTTGCGCAAATTAACTCGGAAGAAAAACATCCGCAAATGTTGGTGATGGCACCGACGCGCGAGCTTGCCATTCAAGTGGCGGACGCGTGCGAACAATTTGTTAAACATGCTCGCGGCATCCGCATTGTGACCTTGTACGGCGGGCAACGTTACGATATCCAACTGCGAGCTCTAAAACAAGGTGCTCAAGTGGTGGTAGGTACGCCCGGGCGTATTCTCGATCACATTCGCCGCGGTACGTTAAATCTTGCTGAATTACGTTTCATCGTGTTAGATGAAGCGGACGAAATGTTGCGTATGGGCTTTATTGATGATGTGGAAACCGTAATGGCGGAATTGCCGGAACATCATCAAACCGCATTATTCTCAGCAACTATGCCGGAGCCGATTCGTCGTATTACCAAACGCTTTATGAACGATCCGAAAGAAGTGAAGATCAAAGTGAACAACGACAACGCGCCGGATATTGAGCAAAGCTGTTGGTACGTGCATGGTGTGCGTAAAAACGAAGCCTTGTTACGTTTCTTAGAAGTGGAAGATTTTGACGCCGCGATTATTTTTGCCCGCACCAAAACCGCCACGTTAGATATTACCGAACTGCTTGAAAAAAGCGGTTTCCGCTCCGCCGCATTGAACGGCGATATGACCCAACAATTGCGCGAACAAACGCTTGATCGTTTGCGTAACGGCAGTTTGGATATCGTGGTGGCGACGGATGTAGCCGCACGCGGTATCGACATTGAGCGTATCAGCCTTGTGGTGAATTACGACATTCCGTTGGATGCGGAGTCCTATGTGCACCGCATTGGTCGTACCGGTCGCGCAGGGCGTTCAGGTCGCGCCTTATTGTTCGTCGAACCGCGTGAACGTCGTTTACTTCGTAACATTGAACATTTAATGAAAAAAGGTATTAATGAAGTGGAATTGCCGAATCATTTAGTGTTACAGGAATGCCGTCGCAAAAAATTCGTGGTAAAAATTACCAAACAGCTTGAGCACCACGATTTGGAACAATATCGCAGTTTGTTGGAAGATTTGTTTACCGCCGATCAAGATCAGGAAGATATTGCCGCAGCCATGTTGATGTTATTGCAAGGCAAGCAAAAACTGATTCTTCCACCGGATCCGCCGATGGATAAACGTCGTCGCGATCGCAATGAGCGCAGTGAAAATCCGCGTTCGGCGGAACGTCGGGGGGAACGCAAAGGCTACGGTAATCCGCAGCCGATGGATCTATATCGCATTGAAGTGGGACGTGGCGACGGCGTGGAAGTACGTCATATCGTGGGCGCTATCGCTAACGAAGGAGACATTAACAGTCGCTATATTGGCCATATCAAACTTTACGACGATTATTCTACTGTCGAATTGCCGCAAGGCATGCCGAAAGAATTGTTGCAACAATTTGCTAAAACCCGCGTGTTGAATAAGCAGATGCAAATGTCTTTTTTAGGCGAAGCAAAATCCGACGGTGCACGCGGTGGCGATGACTTCAGGGGTAAACGTCGTGGAGGTCGCAGTGTTGAGCGCGGCGATTTCGGAGATCGTGGACGCAATGAACGAGGTGGCCGTAAATTTAATGAGAAAAATAGTCGCACTTTCGGCGAGCGTTCTTATAGAGAGCGCCGCGGTTAATAAGAGCGCTTTAGTTAATTAATCATTGCAGCCCCTTGAATCGAAAGGGGCTTTTTATTGTCTATAAATCAAATTCTCGCTAAAATCCACCGGCTTTTACAAAAGGGCTACATATTTGAAAGGTTTATTTTTACGTATTATCGTCTCATTTATACTGTTGCTTTGGGCGATTGATATGATATTTCCATGGCAAAAAATTATACGCTCCGAAGAAAATCGTTATCATACGGTTCAATCGCGCGGTACGCTAGTGGTTGGCACAATCAATAACCCACTCTATTATTTTGTCGGATCGGAGGGAGAATCCGGTTTGGAATACGAGTTGGCAAAAAGCTTTGCGGATTATTTGGGGGTGAAGTTAGAAATTGAAGTATTTGACAATCCCAATGCGGTGCTCGGCGCGCTTGAGAATAATCGGATAGACTTGGCGGCAGCAAATTTATTATTCTACTCCAAACGTGCGGAGCAATTCCAAATCGGTCCGTCTTATACTTCAGCTTCGTGGCAATTGGTTTACCGTAAAGGGGAAAATCGTCCGAAAGATTTAGGCCAAGTGCAACAAGAGATTGTGATTGCCGAAGGATCGGAATTAGACGAACTATTGGCGCAATCGCAGAAAAAATTTCCGAAGCTGCGATGGAAAAGTAACAAGCAGTTAACGCAAGAAGAGTTATTGATTCAAGTTGCGGAAGGCTACATTCCTTACACGATCGCTAATTCCATTGATGTGGCGACGGCTCAGCAAATTCGTCCTAACCTTGCAATCGCCTTTGATTTAACAGACGAAGCCAGCGTACATTGGTATCTTGCCGATAATTCTTACAACGAGCTGCAGGCTAGTTTACTCGACTTTATGAGCACCGCATTGGACAGCGGTTTAATTGATCGTATTGAAGAGAAATATTTTCGGCATATTGCGCAGTTTGATTACGTGGATAGTCGCGCTTATTTAGATGCCGTTGAAAACATTTTACCGCAATATCAACCGCTTTTTGAAAAATACAAGGGCGAGTTGGATTGGCGTTTGTTGGCGGCGGTGGCTTATCAAGAATCTCATTGGAACCCTGATGCTACCTCACCTACCGGGGTACGTGGCATGATGATGCTCACCAAAGATACGGCAGAGCGGATGAAAATCGATGATCGAACCGATCCTGAGCAAAGTATTAAAGCCGGTTCAGATTATCTTCATTGGTTGATTGCGCAGATGCCGGATAGTATTCCGCAAGAAGACCGAATTTGGTATGCGCTCACCGCTTATAATATGGGGCTAGGGCATGTAGTGGATCTACGTCGTTTAACAAAAAAACTAGGCGCCAACCCGGATAATTGGTTAGATGTAAAGAATAACTTGCCGTTACTGTCAGAGAAACGCCATTATAATGGACTAAAATATGGCTATGCTCGAGGTTATGAGGCATATCAATACGTAGAAAATATCCGCCGATATATGAATAGCATTGTGAATTATCATCGCGTTAAGGAAAATCAGAACCGCTTTGAGCAAGGTAAAGATGCTTCACGCGATAATCAAGATGCGGTTAAAAACACGGAATAGAAAGGAAAGATAGACCTGCCGGAGCCCAGTAGAAAAATAACAAATAAAAAGGCTTATTAATGTTTTTAATAAGCCTTTTTTTCGGAATCTTGCTTAATTTGTTTCCTCAGCATAACCCTTCATGCTACTAAGTTTTGCTAAACCTATATTGCAACTTTTCAACTGTGTAGCTAGTTCCATTTCAAGAATTTGTTGCTTACTTTGGTTTAGTTTATTTTTGATTTTGCTTACTTGAGTATGCGTACCCGGTTGTTTTTCAGCCTGCGCAATTAAATTTTCTGTTTCTTTGAATAATTGCTCGCATTGTTGTGGCAACATATTTTTTTCTGGTGTTGCTGCGATTGTGGAAAACGAAACCATAGAAAATAATGCAGCTAAAATACTTGAGATTTTTTTCATTATGAAATCCTTCAATAAGATTTTCTAGATACGATGCTGCGCGAAGTTAGCAAAATACGAGATTATTGTCTAGGGAAAATTGATAATTTTGCGATAAACGGACGTACTATTATTTTATTGGCTCTGTAATATCCTATCTATTTTAGAAAAAAGAGAAATTTGATATAAATCAATTTCATACATAACTAGCTATAATGGGGTATTTGCTATTTATATCAAAAAATATGATGTGGATAGCATTTTTAGTGTTTTTTATCCTTATGTTTAGTAGTAGAATAACTACCATTCTTGAGTTATCCGCGTTGTAATCCGTAATTTGATGTAGTTCGCAAAAGGGATTATTGTGTGCGGTAATTCAGTTTTCGCTTAATAATTGCGCATTTTGTCTGTTGTTGAGTAGCTTTTGGGGTGATTATTTAAGGGGTTCCTTTATTAATCATAGTGAATGACTTGTAATTATTACAAGAGGTTGAGATGTTGGACGTTGTTGAACTTTCTCGCTTGCAGTTTGCTTTAACTGCGTTATATCACTTCATTTTTGTTCCTCTTACATTAGGTTTGTCTTTCATTCTCGTCATTATGGAAACGACCTATGTGGTGACAGGTAAAGAAGTTTATAAAGATATGACAAAATTTTGGGGTAAGTTATTTGGTATTAACTTTGCCCTTGGCGTGACCACCGGTATCATTATGGAATTCCAATTCGGTACTAACTGGTCTTACTATTCTCATTATGTAGGTGATATTTTCGGTGCACCGTTGGCGATTGAAGCATTACTTGCATTTTTCTTAGAATCGACTTTCGTCGGTTTATTTTTCTTTGGTTGGGATCGCTTAACTAAAGGTAAACACTTACTTGCAACTTATTGCGTAGCGTTCGGTTCAAACCTTTCTGCAATGTGGATTTTGGTGGCAAACGGTTGGATGCAAAACCCGGTTGCGGCGGAGTTCAATTTTGAAACTGTACGCATGGAAATGACGAGCTTTATGGATTTATGGTTGAATCCTGTTGCGCAAAGTAAATTCTTACACACCCTTTCTGCCGGTTATACCTCAGGCGCTTTTTTTGTATTGGCGATTAGTGCCTTCTATTTGTTAAAAGGTCGCGATCTTGGTTTTGCCAAACGTTCTTTCTCTGTTGCGGCAACCTTTGGTTTTATCGCTTCGCTTGCGGTTGTAATTTTAGGGGATGAGTCCGGTTACGATATCGGTAAGGCTCAGCCGGTGAAATTAGCGGCGATGGAAGCGGAATTTGAAACGCATCCAGCACCGACGGCATTCCATCCGGTTGCGATTCCAAATACCGCTGAAATGAAAAATGATTTTGCGATTAGTGTACCTATGCTTGGTGGCGTAATTGCAACTCGTTCTTTTGATAAAGAAATTACCGGTTTAAAAGAACTCCAAGCATTAAACGAAAATCGGGTACGTAACGGTATGGTGGCTTATGATCTTTTCACTCAATTGAAAGCGGAGAAAAAAGCATCGGGTCAAGTCAATCCTGAAACTAAAGCGAAATTCGATGAAGTGAAAAAAGATCTTGGTTTCGGTTTATTGTTAAAACGCTACACCGATAAAGTGGTGGATGCGACAGAGGAGCAAATTAAACAGGCTGCACGCGATACCATTCCGAATGTGGGGCCTAACTTTTGGGCGTTTCGCGCAATGCTCGCTGCGGGTGGTTTAATCGCCTTATTAGCCTTCGGCGCATTTGTTCAAAACTTGCGTAATAAAGTGATGCAAAGTCGATTATTGCTAAAAGCTTTATTATGGGGGTTACCGTTGCCTTGGATTGCCATCGAATGCGGTTGGTTCTTGGCGGAATACGGTCGTCAACCATGGGCAATTTATGAAGTGTTGCCGGTAGGCATTTCTGCTTCTCACCTAAGTGTGGGCGATCTTTGGTTCTCTATCGGTTTAATCTGCGCACTTTATTTAGCCTTTATTATTGTTGAAATGTACTTGATGTTTAAATATGCACGTTTAGGGCCGAGTGCATTGAAAACCGGCAAATACTACTTTGAGCAATCATCTAAATAAGCAGGAGACGAATTATGATTGATTATGAATTTCTACGTTTTATTTGGTGGATATTGGTCATCGTATTGCTGATCGGTTTTTCTGTAACTGATGGCTTCGATATGGGCGTAACTGCGCTTTTACCAATTGTCGGTAGAAAAGAAGTGGAACGTCGAATTATGATTAACACAATAGCACCGCATTGGGACGGTAACCAAGTTTGGTTGTTAACCGCCGGCGGTGCGGTGTTCGCAGCTTGGCCTATCGTATATGCCGTCTCTTTCTCCGGTTTCTATATCGCATTGGTATTAGTGTTGGCAGCGTTATTCTTCCGTCCGATTGGTTTTGAATACCGTGCCAAAATTGATAGCCCAACATGGCGTACTGTCTGGGATTGGGGGTTGTTTGCAGGTGGTTTTGTACCGGCATTAGTGTTTGGCGTAGCATTCGGTAATTTACTACAAGGTGTGCCATTTGAATTCAATGAAATCGCACAAGTCACCTATACGGGGTCATTTTTTGCTTTATTAAACCCGTTCGCTTTATTATGCGGTGTGATTAGTTTGGCCATGCTTGTCACGCACGGTGCAAACTGGTTACAAATGAAAACCACTGCTGAATTAAGAGATCGTGCTCGTGCAATTACTCAAATCGGCGCACTTGTAACTTTGATCGCATTTGTGCTTGCAGGTGTATGGTTATACTTCAAGGATGGTTATGTTGTAACCAGCGCTATTGACCACTTAGCGCCTTCTTCTCCTATGGGTAAAGAAGTGAAAGTAGAAATTGGAGCATGGTTCAAAAACTTCAACGAAATGCCGATTCTATGGCTTTTCCCAGCATTGGCAGTGGTGGGCGCATTGCTAAATATTGCCGCTTCTAAAGCAAATCGTTGCGGTTTCGCGTTCTTCTTTTCGGCATTAACTATGGCCGGCGTGATTATTACCGCTGCGGTTTCTATGTTCCCGTTCGTAATGCCTTCAAGTTCTCATCCAGAACAAAGCTTGTTAATGTGGGATGCAACCTCAAGCGAATTAACCTTAACCTTAATGCTAGGTTTAGCGCTCGTATTTGTAACAATTTCTCTTGCGTACACCATTTGGTCATACATGAAAATGTTCGGCCGTTTGGATGAAAGCTTCGTGGCAAACAACAAAAACTCATTATACTAAGGAGACAATATGTTATACGCAATTTGGATAGTGGGTGTTTTAACAGCAATTTTTGCAAGCGTAAAAGTCACAAAAAGTAAAGAAAATTTAGGGAAATTCGACGAATAATGATTCGCGTTCTTTATCAATATGTTAATAAGGGTTCGTTCAGAACCCTTTCATTTATTTTGGCGATAGCATTAACATTCGCTTTTTTCTTCAATTTTAATGGTTTCTCCAGCGGGCTAAGAACAGCCAATCCTTTTCTAGTCTTATTTATTTTATGGGGCTTAATAACCTCTTGGGTCCACGGCATCGGCTTTGAAGTGAAGCTCGCCTTTTGGCGTTTACTTTTTTTGCCTTATTGGGGGTACCTTGCGTTTTTATCGGTGATCATCGTTCATTATTGACAAGTCAAAATAGCACCGCATTGAAAGTGCTTGCGCCGAGTAAAAACAGTCTCTAAAATACGCGACCTCAGACTTCTTAATGAGGAAAGCAAGGTGAATTCAAGGATTTTTCGTTTTCCGGTTCGTGTTTATTATGAGGATACGGATGCTGGTGGAGTAGTTTATCACGCTCGCTATTTGCATTTTTTCGAACGCGCCAGAACGGAATATCTAAGACTGCTGGAATTTTCTCAACAAACCTTGTTGCAGGAACAACAAAGCGCGTTTGTTGTCAAATCGATGGCGATTGACTATCGCGTTCCGGCAAAATTGGATGATTATCTTATTATTGAAACCGAAGTTAGCGCGATTAAAGGTGCGACAATCCTTTTTGAGCAACGATTAATACGTGATACGGTGATTTTATCAAAGGCTACTGTAAAAGTAGCCTATGTTGATTTAGGCAAAATGAAACCGGCGGCGATTCCGATAGAAATAAAAGCCGCCTTTTTAAACAATATATAACACTTTTCGGAGTAGCTGATGACTGCAGAATTGAACTTTTTAGAGCTTTTTCTAAAAGCGAGTATTGTTGTTCAACTTGTAATTGTGATTTTAATTTCATTCTCAATTATTTCTTGGACGATTATTATCCAACGTAGTCGTGTATTAACAAATGCGTTAAAAGAAGCGAATACTTTTGAAGATCGTTTCTGGTCAGGCGAAGACTTAAATAAATTATACGAAGGTTTATCAAATCGCCGCGATGGGTTAACGGGAAGCGAACAAATTTTCTTTGTTGGTTTTAAGGAATTTTCTCGTTTAAAGCAAGTCAATCCGGAGGCGCCTGAAGCAATAATTAAAGGAACTTCGCGTGCAATGAATTTAGCGATGAATCGAGAAGTGGAAATGCTTGAAAGTCGCGTGCCGTTCTTAGCGACAGTGGCTTCTGTAAGCCCGTATATCGGTTTGTTCGGTACCGTTTGGGGGATTATGCACGCTTTTATGGCATTAAGTGGTGCTAAGCAAGCCACTTTACAAATGGTAGCACCGGGGATTGCGGAAGCATTGATTGCAACTGCCATCGGCTTGTTTGCTGCGATTCCAGCCGTCATGGCTTATAACCGGTTAAGCTTACGTGTAAATGCGATTGAGCAAAATTACGGTAACTTCATTGATGAATTTACCACGATTTTACATCGTCAAGCCTTTGGTAGAGCACCGCATTCCCATTAAACGGGAAAACGTTAAAAATATAGTCTTTTAGCGTGGTTTTTTAGGGGAAAATATGGCTCGTCGTTCACGTAAAGAAATTAAATCTGAAATTAATATTGTGCCGTTCTTAGATGTGTTGTTAGTGCTCGTACTTATCTTTATGGCGACCGCACCCATTATTAGTCAAAGCGTCCAAGTGGAATTGCCAGATTCGGTACAAAGTCAAAATGTGTCAAATGAAGATAAAACACCGGTGATTTTAGAAGTTTCCGGCGTTGGACAGTACGCGCTTTCTATCGGCGGTGAGCGCCAGGAAGGCCTAACGGAAGAAATGGTGACGCAGTTATCAAAACAAGAATTTGATAAGGATAACAATACGATGTTCCTTGTTGGAGGAGCAAAAGAAGTGCCTTATGAAGAAGTTATCAAAGCATTGAATTTACTTCATTTGGCGGGTATTAAATCTGTCGGTTTAATGACGAACCCAATTTAATCGAGAGTAGGTAAAACGTGCAGAATAATCGACAAAAAAAAGGTGCGAATGCGTTTGTCATTTCGATTCTTATGCACCTTGCTTTGTTTGGCCTGTTGATTTGGAGCTCTTTCTATCAAACCGTTGAAATTATGGGCGGTGGTGAAGGTGATGGCGATGCACTTGGTGCGGTAATGGTTGATACGGGGAATGCAGCGCAAGAATGGGGGCGGATTCAACAGCAGAATAAAGGGCAAACCGATAAACAGAAAAAGACAGATCCAGTAGAAGAAAAACCGCTTGTTGAACAGCAAGAAGAAGTTCGTCAGCAAGAAATTGCAAAACAAGAAGAGCTGAAGCATCAGCAGGAAATTCAGCGCCAACAAGAAATTGAACGTCAAAAGCAAGAATTAATAGAGAAGCAAAGACAGCAAGAACTTGTTCGCCAAGAAGCATTGGAAAAGCAAAAACAAGCCGAAGAAGCGAAAGCAAAACAAGCCGCGGAAGCGGCAAAGCTTAAAGCTGAGGCAGAGGCTAAACGTTTAGTCGCAGCAAAACAAGCGGAAGAAGAGGCTAAGGCGAAGGCGGCAGAGGCAGCCGAAAAAGCGAAGAAACAAGCAGAGGAAAAAGCCAAAGTAGAGGCAGAGGCTAAAGCGAAAGCTGAAGCAGAAGCGAAGGCGAAAGCAGATGCTGAAGCGAAGGCTAAGGCTGCGGCGGATGCAAAGGCGAAAGCAGATGCTAAGGCAAAAGCTGCGGCGGATGCGAAAGCAAAAGCGGAGGCTGCAGCTGCAGTTAAGCGTAAAACGGATCAAACTGCATTAGATGATTTTATGAACGGAGGCGATCTTGGCGGCGGTAGCGCTTCTAAAGGTGGCAATGCAAGCAAAGGTGGAACGCAAGGTAGTGGCGCTAGCTTGGGCTTGGGCGACGGCGGTAAAGTAGGTGACCAATATGCAGGTGTTATTAAGCGTGAAATTCAGCGCCGTTTCCTAAAAGATCCAAGTTTTGCGGGAAAAGTTTGTCGAATTAAGATTCAGTTGGAGCGAGATGGTACGATTCTAGGTTATCAGAAGGTGTCAGGTTCCGAGGATATTTGTACTGCTGCACTCAGTGCAGTGGCTAGAACCAAGAAAGTTCCTGCGGCACCGTCTGATGCTGTGTATGAAAAATACAAAGCACCGATTATTGATTTCGATATCAAATGATTGTTTTGAGAAGTATGTACTCGTTAATGTAAGGATAACAAAATGAAATTATTCAAAAAATTAATAGGTGTATTTGCAGCACTCTTTGTTGTTGCAGGTCACGTTGTGGCGGATGATGAAGTTCGCATTGTGATTGATGAAGGGGTGGATGGTGCTCGTCCTATTGCCGTCGTGCCGTTCGCAGGTTCTGCCCCTGAAAATATTGGCAAAATCATTGCGGACGATTTGCGTAATAGCGGTAAATTCAATCCTATTTCGGAAGCTAGAATGCCTCAGAAACCGACTTCAGCTTCTGAAGTAAATCCGGAAGCTTGGACTGCATTAGGCATTGATGCAGTTGTGGTCGGACAAGTGACTTCAACCGGAAGTGGTTATAATATCTCCTATCAGTTAGTCGATACGGTAGGCGCATCAGGTACTCCTGGGACGGTACTCGTACAAAATAGCTATACAGTGACGGATAAATGGTTACGCTATGGTGCTCATACAGTAAGTGATGAGGTATTTGAAAAATTAACGGGTATTCGAGGGGCTTTTAGAACCCGAATTGCATATGTGGTGCAAAAAAATGGTGGTTCACAACCTTATGAAGTTCGAGTGGCTGATTATGACGGGTATAATCAATTTATCGTGAACCGTAGTTCGCAACCGATTATGTCTCCAGCCTGGTCCCCAGATGGTAAACGTTTAGCATATGTTTCGTTTGAGAATAAAAAATCACAGCTTGTCGTACAAGATCTTGGTTCAGGTGCGCGTAAAGTTGTCGCATCGTTTCCAGGGCATAACGGTGCTCCGGCATTCTCACCAGATGGTTCGCGTTTAGCCTTTGCTTCATCACAAGACGGTACATTAAATATTTACGTGATGAGCGCAAATGGGGGAGCTGTAACTCAATTAACAAGTGGTTCGGGTAATAATACCGAACCGTCTTGGTCACCGGATGGTAACTCAATTTTGTTTACCTCTGATAGAAGTGGTTCCCCTCAAGTTTATCTAATGAGTGCTAGTGGTGGTAGCGCTTCACCAATTGGAGGTCGAGGTAGCGCGCAAATTAGTGGCGATGGTAAGATGCTTGTTATGATCAACGGTAATAACAATGTCGTAAAACAAGATCTTTCTACCGGTGCCTCGGAAATATTAAGTACATCTTTTTTAGGCGAAAGTCCGAGTATTTCACCTAATGGAATTATGATTATTTATAGTTCTACACAAGGCTTAGGAAAGGTGCTACAATTAGTTTCTGCAGATGGTCGCTTTAAGGCGAGTCTTCCAGGAAGTAATGGCCAAGTGAAATTTCCAGCTTGGTCGCCATACTTAACTAAATAAAAATGTGATTAGGAGAATCTAATGAACAAATTTGTTAAATCATTATTAGTTGCGGGTTCTGTAGCTGCTTTGGCAGCATGTAGCTCTTCTAGCAACGATGCAGGTGCAAACGGTCAAACTTTCGGTGGCTATTCTGTTGAAGATCTTCAACAACGTTATAACACTGTGTATTTTGGTTTTGATAAATACAACATTGAAGGCCAGTATGTTCAAATCTTAGATGCGCACGCAGCATATTTAAATGCAACTCCGGCATCTAAAGTAGTTGTTGAAGGTAATACTGACGAACGTGGTACCCCAGAGTATAACATCGCTTTAGGTCAACGTCGTGCAGATGCAGTTAAATCTTTCTTAGCTGGTAAAGGTGTTGAAGGTAGCAAAGTTTCAACTGTTTCCTACGGTGAAGAAAAACCGGCTGTATTAGGTCATGATGAAGCCGCATATTCTAAAAACCGTCGCGCAGTATTGGCATACTAGTTTTTAGAATAAGTCTAGTTTAAAGAGGACGGAGACGTAAGTCTTCGTCTTTTGTTTTTTATAAGCCGAATGTTATAAAATTGATGAGGATTCGTCCAACTAACTAAAAAACCTAAAATTTTCCTTGCGCCAAAAAATAAAATCAGTAATATACTGCACGTCAAAATGACGTGGGTCGTTAGCTCAGTCGGTAGAGCAGCGGACTTTTAATCCGTTGGTCGAAGGTTCGAATCCTTCACGACCCACCACTTTGTTTTCAGAACTCGTATTTCCTCAGTTGGGTTGTTAGCTCAGTTGGTAGAGCAGCGGACTCTTAATCCGTTAGTCGAGAGTTCGAGTCTCTCACAACCCACCATATTTTCTGAAATTATGCAGCTGTGTATAAAGCTGAAATGACCTCACAAAATAGCACCGCATTGAAATGACTTCCGATGCGGTGCTATTTTGTGAAGTAAACTTAATTCCTCAAATAGTTTTGTGCATTTGCTGCATAATACCAATATCTTCTATTGATAAGTTGTCTTTATTTTTTAAATAAGAAGATTCTAGACTCAAAGTCGAAGTTATCGTGCTATAATAACCTTAAATTATAGTCAAATACTAGAGTGTTATGTTTGATCATATTCGAATAGTGCTTATTGAAACTTCTCATAGTGGAAATATAGGTTCTGCGGCTCGAGCAATGAAAACAATGGGACTTTCTCAGTTGTATCTTGTTTCTCCAAAATCGGTTGATAAACAATCGCTTGCCTTGGCAGCCGGTGCGGATGATATTGTCACGAATGCACATATTGTCTCAAGTTTTGATGAAGCTATTGCAGATTGTTCATTAGTGATAGGTGCTAGCGCACGTTTGCGCCATTTACAAAGTACTCTGCTTGGGCCAAGAGAATGTGCTGAAAAAATATCATTATATCAAGGGAATATTGCGATTGTATTTGGACGTGAGCGTGTAGGTCTGCGTAATGAGGAACTGCTGAAATGTCATTATCATTTAACGATTCCTGCAAATCCTGATTATTCCTCGCTCAACTTGGCAATGGCTGTTCAATTGGTGAGCTACGAACTTAGAATGGCATTTTTAGCAAATAAGGAAAATGGTTTTTCATTTTCCTTGGCTAATAAATCTGATGAGTCAAAAAGGCATGCTAATGCGCAGGAGATGGAATATTTCTTTAAGCATACAGAGCGTGTTTATCAATCATTAGGATTTATTAAAAATCAAGGTGTTATGCAAAAATTACGACGTTTGTATAACCGTGCAAGTGTAGAAGAAAATGAATTAAATATTTTACATGGCATGTTAAGTGCGGTTGAAAAACGCTTAGAGTTACTTAATATAGATAGTTGACTATTCTAGTTGGACATGTAAACATTGGGACGACTTTTTAAAGGGGACTTTATGAAACTAACTTCAAAAGGGCGCTATGCAGTGACAGCGGTTTTAGATATCGCATTAAATGCAGCGAATGGGCCTGTGAACCTTGCTGATATTTCAGAACGTCAGAATATTTCACTATCTTATTTAGAACAGCTTTTTGCGAAGTTGCGTCGTGACGGTTTAGTTCAAAGCGTACGTGGCCCGGGGGGCGGCTATAGGTTAGGTTTACCAAGCGACAAAATTTCAGTGGGGATGATCGTCTCTGCCGTAAATGAAAATATTCATGTAACAAAGTGTCTTGGTGCCGGAAATTGTCAAAATGGTACAGAGTGCTTAACTCATGCACTTTGGGATGAACTGAGCAACCGCATTGAGAGTTTTTTAAACGAGATTACCTTAGCCGAATTGGTGAATAAAAGAGCGTCAAAGCACCAACCACATAATAATTTTGAAAATTTATTAATTATTAATCAGTAAGAAAAGTTACCTTATATATAAGTGCGCTCAAGTTTTGGAAAGATTTTAGGAGTGAAAATGAAATTACCTATTTATTTAGATTATGCGGCGACTTGCCCGGTTGATGAACGCGTGGCGAAAAAAATGATGGAATATTTAACTATCGATGGTGTTTTCGGTAATCCGGCTTCTCGTTCCCACAAATTCGGCTGGCAAGCTGAAGAAGCGGTTGATGTTGCACGTAATCAAATCGCCGATTTAATCGGTGCGGATTCCCGTGAAATTGTGTTTACCTCCGGTGCGACAGAATCCGACAACTTAGCGATAAAAGGTGCGGCGCACTTTTATCAAACTAAAGGTAAGCACATTATCACTTGTAAAACCGAACACAAAGCCGTGCTTGATACTTGTCGTCAATTAGAACGTGAAGGCTTTGAAGTCACTTATTTAGAACCGGAATCCGATGGCTTAATCGATTTAGAAAAATTCAAAGCGGCATTGCGTCCGGATACCATTTTAGCCTCTATCATGCACGTGAATAACGAAATCGGCGTGATTCAGGATATCAAAGCCATCGGTGAATTATGCCGAGCCAACAAAACGATCTTCCATGTAGATGCCACCCAAAGTGTAGGCAAAGTGGATATCAATCTCGCCCAGTTACCAGTGGATTTAATGTCTATGTCCAGCCATAAATTATATGGTCCAAAAGGCATTGGCGCATTATACGTTCGCCGTAAGCCGCGTATTCGTTTAGAGGCCATTATTCATGGTGGTGGTCACGAACGCGGTATGCGTTCCGGTACATTGCCGGTACATCAAATTGTCGGGATGGGTGAAGCCTATCGTATCGCCAAAGAAGAAATGGCGACAGAGATCCCACGCATTAAAATCCTACGCGATCGCCTGTATAATGGTTTAAAAGACATTGAAGAAACCTATGTGAATGGCTCCATGGAACATCGCGTCGCCAATAACCTCAACATCAGTTTTAACTATGTAGAAGGTGAATCTTTAATGATGGCATTGCGCGACATCGCGGTTTCTTCTGGATCTGCCTGTACTTCCGCCAGCCTTGAGCCATCTTACGTATTGCGAGCCTTAGGCCGTAATGATGAATTGGCACACAGCTCAATTCGCTTCACCTTAGGTCGTTTTACAACAGAAGAAGAAATCGACTACACCATTAACTTGATGAAAGGCGCAGTAGAAAAATTACGCGCATTATCTCCGCTTTGGGATATGTTTAAAGAAGGCATAGACTTAAATACTATTAAGTGGTCAGCCCACTAATTTGGCGGGCGATGAAAGTTGCCCGATTAGCACATTATTTTAGGAAAGGAACAAAATATGGCATACAGCGACAAAGTTATCGATCATTATGAAAACCCGCGTAATGTGGGCGCTATGGATAAAAAAGACAGTACTGTCGGTACCGGCATGGTGGGCGCACCAGCATGCGGCGACGTTATGCAATTACAAATTCGCGTAAATGACAATGGCATTATTGAAGATGCCAAATTCAAAACCTACGGTTGCGGTTCCGCCATTGCGTCTAGTTCCTTAATCACCGAATGGGTCAAAGGCAAGTCTTTGGAAGAAGCGGGATCCATCAAAAATAGCCAAATCGCTGAAGAACTTGAATTACCGCCAGTAAAAGTACACTGCTCCATTTTGGCGGAGGATGCTATTAAAGCCGCGATTGCTGATTACAAAACCAAACAAGCCAAATCATAAAAATAAAAAGTGCGGTAAATTAACCGCACTTTTCGTCGTTCCGGAGGAAATATGAGTATTACATTGACGGAAAAGGCTGCGCAACGTGTGAAAGCTTTTTTGGATAATCGCGGCAAAGGCATAGGTTTACGTTTGGGAGTGAAAACCTCGGGCTGTTCAGGTTTAGCGTATGTACTTGAATTTGTTGATGTATTAAATGAAGAAGATCAAGTTTTCGAACAACATGGCGTAAAAGTTATCGTTGACCCCAAAAGCTTAGTTTATTTAAATGGAATTGAATTGGATTATGTAAAAGAAGGTTTAAATGAAGGCTTTAAATATAACAATCCAAACATAAAAGAATCTTGCGGTTGTGGCGAAAGTTTCCATGTTTAAGGAGTTATCATGCAAAACCCTTTTAAAGTATTTGATTTACCTGTTAATTTCCAACTTGATACGCAAGCCTTAAATGAACGCTATTTAGCGCTACAGAAATCGTTGCATCCGGATAATTTTGCGTCAGCCGATGTTGGGCAACAGCGTCTTGCGATGCATAAATCGACAGAAGTGAATGATGCTTTAAAAACGTTAAAAGACCCCATTTTGCGTGCTGAGGCGATTATTGCGCTCAACACCGGTGAGCAACAAAATGTTGAACAAAAAAGCACTCAAGATGTAGCGTTTTTAATGCAACAGTTACAATGGCGCGAGCAGTTGGAAGAATTAGAAAATCAAAAAGACAAGCAAGCGCTAAGTGTGTTTGCTAAAGAAATCAAACAAGAAACTCAGACGTTATTGGTTGCACTTGCCGACCGCATTGAAGGTGCTCAGTGGGCGCAAGCGATACAGTTTTGCGATAAATTGCGCTTTATCCGCAAGTTAAGCGAAGAAATTGAACGGGTTGAAGAACGGCTTTTTGAATCATAAATCACCTAATGAAATCCACACTTTCATAACATATCTAGCGAATTATGCAAACTCTCGAACAATTATCTAATCCGAAACATTCCGCTTGGAACACCATTTCTCAATGGATTGAGCAAGCGCGCAATCACTGCGAAGTGATTAAAAAAGATCAATCCAGTGCCGAACGTGAACTTTTCACCATGCAAATGCCGACTTCCTCACCGATAGGAGCAGTGATTTATGAAACTGGCGGTATTTTGATTCATCACGGTTGGTTACGGATTTTAGGTTCAGGCAGTTTTAAACTAGCACGAGGTTTGATGGATTGGAATTTCAGCAAATCTTTCAGCCAATCCGGCGAAAAACCGAAATATTTATTGGTGGCGGATGATGTGATTGGTGGATATTTTGCGTTAAATGGCGGCTCGTTAGGAAAAAATCTTGGAAAAATCTACTATTTTTCTCCGAAAGATTTAAGTTGGCATGATTTGAATTTTACTTACACCGAATTTTTAGCTTGGGGGCTGAACGGCGATATTGATGCATTCTACCAAGATTTATTCTGGCAAAATTGGCAAGAAGACGTAAAACAGCTCGACGGTAACCAACTTTTTGTTTTTACGCCGGATTTGAGCGAAGATAAAAGCACACCGATTGACGCGCGGCAGAAACGTGAAGTAAATATCGAAACGCACTACAACGCGAGTTTTGCGCAAAAAGAAAAGTTTGAAATGGCGTATTCTGTCGTATAACTAATTGAAATAGAAAAGAAATATTATGGCATTATTACAAATTGCAGAACCCGGACAGACTGCCGCACCGCATCAACATCGTTTGGCGGCGGGGATTGACTTAGGTACGACAAATTCATTGGTTGCCACAGTACGTAGTGGACAAGCAATGATTTTAAATGATGAACAAGAACGAAGTTTAGTGCCGTCCGTGGTGCATTATGGCGCAGCGGAAAAACAGGTTGGTGCGGAAGCTTTTGCACTGGCGTCGCAAGATCCGAAAAATACCGTGATCTCCGTGAAACGCTTAATCGGTCGTAGTCTTGAGGATGTGCAAGCACGCTATCCAGCAATGCCTTATGAATTTGTGGCGAGTGAAAATGGTTTGCCGCTTATCGTAACTGAGCAAGGGGTAAAAAGCCCAGTAGAAGTGTCTGCTGATATTTTAGCGCGTTTAAATCACATTGCAGAACAACGCCTTGGCGGCGAGCTTTCCGGCGTCGTAATTACCGTGCCGGCGTATTTTGACGATGCGCAACGTCAAAGTACCAAAGATGCTGCCCGTTTAGCCGGCTTAAATGTGTTGCGTTTGCTCAATGAACCGACTGCCGCTGCGGTGGCTTATGGCTTGGATAGTGCACAAGAAGGTATTATCGCCGTATATGATTTGGGTGGCGGTACTTTCGATATTTCTATTTTGCGTTTATCCAAAGGGGTGTTTGAAGTGTTGGCGACTGGCGGCGACACCGCATTGGGCGGCGATGATTTTGATCATCTGATTGCCGGTTGGGTCGTTGAGCAAACTCAAATTAAACCGCAAAACGCTAATCAACAGCGCGAACTTTTAATACTGGCAAATCAAACCAAAGTCGCTCTGACTAATGTCGAAAATACAACTATTTATTGGCAAGGTTCTTCCGTGGAAATCTCTCGCCGGCAATTTAACGAATTGATTCACAACTTAGTGAAACGCTCATTACTCACTTGTCGCCGAGCATTAAAAGACGCCGATGTAGAAGCCGATGAAGTGCAACAAGTTGTGATGGTAGGCGGTTCAACCCGCGTGCCTTATGTGCGTGAACAAGTCGGGGAATTTTTCGGTAAAACTCCTCTAACGTCTATCGATCCAGATAAAGTCGTTGCTCTTGGCGCCGCACTTCAAGCAGATATTTTAGTGGGCAATAAAACTGACAGCGATATGCTATTGCTGGATGTCGTACCGCTTTCTCTTGGTATCGAAACCATGGGCGGCTTGGTAGAAAAAATTATTCCGCGCAACACCACAATTCCGGTGGCGCGTGCGCAAGAATTTACTACGTTTAAAGACGGACAAACCGCGATGACCATTCACGTAGTGCAAGGCGAGCGCGAATTAGTGGCTGATTGCCGTTCTCTAGGTCGCTTCACCTTACGCGGCATTCCGCCGATGGTTGCCGGCGCGGCGCATATTCGTGTGACTTATCAAGTCGATGCAGACGGTTTATTAAGCGTCAGCGCAATGGAAAAATCCACTAAAGTGCAGGCGTCCATTCAAATTAAACCGTCCTATGGTTTAACCGATGAAGAAGTGACCGCAATGATTAAATCCTCTTTCGACAATGCGCAACAAGATATGCAAGCGCGCGAATTAGCAGAACAACGCGTGGAAGCGGAACGCGTGATTGAAAGCGTGATCGTGGCATTGCAAACGGACGGTTCAGAATTACTGAGCACCGATGAATTTCATCAAATTGAAGCGGTGCTGAAACAGTTGATGGACGCGAAACAAGGTTTGGATTGTAGCGCTATTGCGCAAGGTATTAAGGCTCTGGATGCGGCGACGCAAGCGTTTGCCGCGCGCCGTATGAATGCATCGATTAATAAAGCGTTAACCGGCAAAAACGTGTCGGAGATTGGGAAAAATTAATCGAAGCACTATCTTGTAGTTGTAAATTAGCACCGCATTGAAGTTGCAACGTAATTGTTCTCAACTATCGGCTGGTAGCGATGAAGTCCTAAATCAGCACCGCATTGAAACCGCTCTTCACCTTTAAAAGGTATTTAGCCGGTGAAGGAAAGTGCGTATTAAACCCATTTTTTTATAATTTTAAGGAAAGTAATATGCCAAAAGTGATTTTTTTACCTAACGAAGAAATTTGCCCGGAAGGTATGGTGGTGGACGCCGCCGCCGGTGATAATTTATTGGAAGTCGCGCATAATGCCGGCGTAGAAATTCATCACGCGTGTGACGGCTCTTGTGCGTGCACCACTTGCCACGTGATTATCCGCGAAGGATTTGATTCTTTAAACGAAACCAGCGATCAGGAAGAAGATATGTTGGATAAAGCTTGGGGTTTGGAAATGGACAGCCGCCTTTCTTGCCAATGTATTATCGGCGATGAAGATTTAGTGGTGGAAATTCCGAAATACAATATTAACCATGCCAACGAGGCGGCGCATTCATGAAATGGACAGACACGCAATTTATCGCCGAAGAGCTTTATGATCGTAATCCGAATTTAGATCCGAAAACCGTCCGTTTCACCGATTTGCATCAATGGATTTGCGAATTAGACGGTTTTGATGATGATCCGCAAAAATCTAATGAAAGTATCCTTGAAGCCATTTTGCTTAAGTGGTTAGAAGAATATGAGTAAAAACGCCCGCACTTTTGCGGGCTTTTTGTTTAATAAAGGTTTAGCTCTTTAATTTTTTGATTGATTTCTTTCACAAGTTGTTCCCCATTTTTGATATTTTTTATTACTAATTCGCTAGATTTGGTATATCTATGTTGAACAATAACTCTATAGGATTTGAAAAGCCAGCTAATAAAGCTCGTATAGAAGATAGCATCACTTATATCACGCCAATTAAGCCCATAGGTTCCCTTTGACCAAGGGAAAATACCTCCAGAGATCCACACTCCATCATTATCAACATAAACTTTATACACAAATCTATTTAGAACACCAATTACAACTAATGAAGTCAATAGAACTGAGACGATGAAAGCAAAGGCAGAAAAACTACTATTTATAAGATTATCTACAAAGTAAATAATAAATATGAGATCAATTAAAAGAAAGGGAATTAAAGCCAAGTAATCTATCCAATGTAAACGATAGATTTTATTATTTGGTTGGTTTTCCATTTTTTATCTCCTAAGTTGTTAAAGTTTGCTTATATTACTGAATAATTTTAGTTTTTCAATAAGATTTAAATTAGCTGAACTATACCTTCTTTCACCTCAAACAATCTACCCGTTTCCGGTTGCATTTCTTTTAATTGATCTTGCGTGATCGCGCTGACAAAAACTTGTGAGTCGCTTTGTTGTAAGCGTTCGGCAAGTAATGCGCGTTTGAACTGATCTAACTCGGAGGCGAAATCGTCAATTAAGAAAATGCAACGGCGCTGTTTTTCTTTCATTAAATGTTCGCCTTGGGCCAGGCGTAAGGCACACATGAGCAGTTTTAATTGTCCGCGAGAAAGTACGTCTTCTACCGGTAATCCGTTGGTCTTAAAACGAAAATCGGCTTTTTGCGGACCAGAAAAGGTGTAGCCTAAAGCCTTATCGCGTTCAAAACTTTGTGCCAGTAAATCGCCGTATTCGGTGTCTTTGTCCCAGCCTTGGTGGAAACTGACGTTGATTTCAATTTCAGGCAAAAATAATTGACAAGTTTGCTCGATTTTCGGGCGTAAGGCTTCGGCGTATTCCGTACGCCAGCGACTAACTTGATGAGCAAATTTAGCCAATTCCAAATCCCATACTCTTATTGCCGCATAAGGCTGTCGCTGGATCAGCACCGCATTGCGTTGTTTGAGTAGGCGATTGAGATTGCGCCATGCCGAATGGAAACCAGAGTGATGATGAAATAAACCCCAATCTAAAAATGCGCGGCGAAAGCTTGGACCGCCGTTCAGCAAGGTTAAACCTTCCGGCGTAATCAGTTGCATAGGAAGAAGATGGGCGAGATCGGCAATTTTATTGCCATCTTCGCCATTGATTTTTACGAGGGTATTGCCTTGGCGCAGTTTTTGTAAGCCTACCGACCATTGATGCCGACTTTCTTGAATTTGTCCGAATAGGGTGAAATACGGTTCTTCGTAAGAAATAATGCGATTTGTCACCGTAGTTTTGAAGGAGCGGCCATGCCCCAAATAGAAAATCGCCTCTAACAGGCTGGTTTTACCGCTACCGTTGTTACCGACCAAAAAGTTAAAGCCGGGAGCAAATTCTAGCTCCACGGCATTTAAATTACGAAATTTTTCAACTAATAAACGGGAAATGGCCATCTTACAGACGCATCGGCATAATCACGTATTCACTGCTACTGTCTTCACAATTTTCAATTAAGCAGCTGGATGAGGCGTCAGTTAAGCGAATACGAACTTGTTGGCATTTTAGTGCGTTCAGTACGTCTAAAATGTAGGTAACGTTGAAGCCGACTTCCAATTCTTCACCGACATAAGCCACATCGACGATTTCCTCCGCTACTTCGTGTTCCGGGTTGGATGCGGTGATTTTAAGTTGGTTCTCGGTTAAATTTAAACGTACGCTGCGAACCCGCTCGTTAGACAAAATTGAGGCGCGTACAAAGGCTTGTTTTAATGCTTCCCAACTGCCTTCGACGATTTTCGTCGCATTGCGTGGTAATACGCGACGGTAATCAGGAAAACGACCGTCAATTAATTTTGAGGTAAATACAATGTGGTTAAGGTGAATACGAAGGTTATTCGTGCCGATTTGTAAACGGGCCGGTTCGTCGCTCGTTTCAAGTAAACGATTAAGTTCTAGTACACCTTTACGCGGTAGAATTACTGCATGATTTTGTAATTCTTGTTCAAGGGCGATGGTACAGACTGCAAGACGGTGACCGTCGGTTGCTACGGTACGCAGTAAATTGCCTTCAGTTTCGAACTTCATACCGTTTAAGAAATAGCGCGCATCTTGATTTGCCATGGAAAATTGGGTTGCTTCAATTAGGCGGCGCAAAGTGCTTTGCGGCAACTCAAAATCCACTTCCGATTGCCAATCTGTTAAGTTCGGATATTCTTCCGCCGGCAGTGTCGTGAGGTTAAATTTACTTCTGCCTGACTGTACGATAGCACGATCTTCTTCAAAACTGACAGTAATTTCAAACTCGTCGGACAATGTACGGCAGATATCAAGGAATTTTTTTGCCGGAATTGTAAAACTACCGTTTGCAGTGGCGGAGGAAAGTTGGGTACAGCTGGACAGTTCCACTTCCAAATCCGTTCCCGTGATGGTTAAGCGGTTGTCTTCAATGTGTAACAATACATTATTCAACACGGGAATGTTCGGGCGGCTGGTTAATACACCACAAACTTGCTGTAAGGGTTTTAAGAGATTTTCTCTCGAAATACTAAATTGCATGACGGCTCCTTATGCGGATAACGTGCGAATCAAGTTCGCCCAATCTTCTTGAATACTGTTGTCTTTTTCGCGGAATTTCGGTACTTCGCGGCAAGCGTTTAATACTGTGGTGTGATCGCGATCAAATGCGCGGCCGATTTCGGGCAAACTGCGGTTGGTCAATTCTTTGGCTAATGCCATGGCAATTTGGCGTGGACGGGTAACTGAGCGTTGGCGGCTTTTCGATTTTAAATCCGAGACTTTAATGCGGTAGTATTCCGCGACGGTTTTTTGAATGTTATCAATCGTCACCAAACGTTCTTGCAACGCAAGAATATCTTTTAGCGTATCACGCACAAAGTCGATATTGATATCGCCACCTTTGAAATCTTGCATAGCTTTTACGCGGTTAAGTGCGCCTTCAAGTTCACGTACGTTAGTACGTAAACGTTGCGCAATAAAGAACGCTACTTCTTCTGGCAAATGCATGTGATGTTCTTCCGCTTTTTTCAGCAAAATCGCTACGCGAGTTTCCAGATCCGGTGGCTCAATGGCGGTAGTTAGGCCCCAACCGAAGCGGGATTTTAAACGTTCTTCGATTTTTTCGATTTCTTTTGGATAACGATCCGAAGTTAAAATAATTTGCCGACCGGTTTCAAATAAATTATTGAAAATATGGAAGAATTCTTCTTGCGTTTTCTCTTTTTCAGCAAAAAATTGGATATCATCCACCAGTAATGCATCCAACGAGCGATAAAATTTTTTGAATTGCTCCATATTGTTGTCACGCATGGCTTTTACCATGTGTTGCATGAAATTGTTAGCGTGAATGTAAAGTACTCGTGCATTCGGTTTGTTGGCTAAAATACCGTTGCCGATGGCGTGTAGTAAGTGAGTTTTACCTAACCCGGTGCCACCGTATAAAAAGAATGGATTTGCTGCAGGTTCGCCTGGTGCTTGCGCAAGCTTTTGTCCTACTGCGCGTGCCAGTTGATTGGATTTCCCTTCAACAAAGTTTTCAAATAAATGTTTGGCATTGAGGTGCGATTCGAATTTCACTGGTTTTTCAATTTCTTGTTCAAAATCGACCGTTGCTAATGGTTTGACAGGCGCTGTGGGCACCGCATTGGGAGCCGGTTTTACGCCTTCTTTAAGAATAATTTGTAAATTTGGATTTTGTGCGAGTGTTTGGCAAATTTGTTGGATTTGCACAAGGTAATGGGTCTCCACCCAGCCTTTGACGAACATGTTGGATGCGTAAAGGACAATTTGATCGTTGGACACCACATCCGCCTGCAACGGACGAAGCCAAGTACTTAAATCGGTGGCGGAAACGTGATCTTGTAATTGAGAAAGGCAGTTTTGCCAAAGATTGGAGAGGCTCACGATAAATTATCCTTAAGTATATTGCTATGCGTTTGTTATCGGATTCGCATTGAAACTGCGGTAAAAATTGCGGGGGATTTTACAATAATCTTGGGGAAAAATCTTCCATCGAGAAAAGGAAAAACACAAAAAGGTCGCTTGAGATTTTGTCTAAAATCCGTATAATCGCCCCGATTTTTAAAGGAACGGAAGACTATTTTGCAGAAAATTCCTTTCTTTGTTTGACGAAGAGCCGATTTATGATTAGAATCGCGCTCTATTTTTTATTCACTCACAGTCTTGATTTAGGAAGATTACAATGAAACGTACATTTCAACCTTCTGTATTAAAACGTAGCCGTACTC
>NZ_DBHLAM010000003.1:64681-100610 GCF_057314195.1 Rodentibacter sp.
GGCAACTAAAAACGGCCGTCAAGTTTTAGCTCGTCGTCGTGCTAAAGGTCGTAAAAGTTTATCGGCATAATCTCCATTTTTAGTGGTTACGCTAAACTTTCCCAGGGAGTTGCGTTTGTTGACTCCCGCTCAATTCAAAAATGTTTTTGAACAACCATTTCGAGCCAGCACTCCCGAAATTACCCTTCTTGCCCGTAAAAATGATCTTGAGCATCCCCGTTTGGGCTTAACCGTCGCAAAGAAATACTTAAAACGTGCTCATGATCGCAATCGTATTAAACGTCTAGTGCGTGAAAGTTTCCGTTTGTCTCAGCATGCTTTGCCTGCATGCGATTTTGTATTTGTGGCGAAAGCCGGCATCGGTAAACTTGATAATGCGACATTTCGTCAAACGCTGGAAAAATTATGGCAACGACACATTCGCTTGGCGCAAAAATCCTAATCGGTTTAATTCGGATTTATCAAGTTATCTTCAGTCCTTTAATCGGTTCTCGGTGCCGATTTTTTCCGACTTGTTCATGCTATGGCATTGAGGCGTTGAAAGCCCACGGACTGTTAAAAGGTAGTTGGCTTACGTTAAAACGTGTATTAAAATGTCACCCCTTAAGCGCCGGCGGGTTCGATCCCATTCCGCCGAAAATTAATAATAACCATGAGAAAAAATAATGGATTCGAGACGTAGCCTGTTAGTGTTAGCACTACTTTTTATTTCTTTTCTTGTTTATCAACAATGGCAAATGGATAAAAATCCACCGCCTGCCGTTGAACAAACGTCTTCAATGGCTTCAGATGTGCCTGCAAGTTCTTCTTCGTCAGCACAAATTGCAGCTGATTCAGCGGTTAAAGGTCGTCTTATCACTTTAGAAAATGATGTGTTCCGTTTGAAAGTGGATACGTTAGGCGGCGATATCGTAAGTTCCGAATTATTAAAATATGATGCGGAATTAGATTCCAAAACTCCGTTCGTCTTACTAAAGAATACGCCTGAACAGGTTTATATCGCGCAAAGCGGTTTAATCGGTAAGAACGGGATTGATACCAAATCCGGTCGAGCGCAATATCAAATTGAAGGCGATAATTTCAAATTAACGGAAGGACAAGATTCGCTTTCCGTGCCATTAATCTTTGAAAAAGAGGGTGTCACTTACCAAAAGATTTTCGTATTAAAACGTGGCAGTTATGAGGTAGGCGTGAATTATGCGATTAACAATCAAAGCGGTGCTGAGATTGAAGTGGAACCTTACGGCCAGTTAAAACACACCTTAGTAGAAAGTTCCGGTAACGTAGCAATGCCGACCTACACCGGCGGTGCTTATTCTTCTTCAGAAACTAATTATAAAAAGTATAGTTTCTCCGAGATGAAAGACGCAAATCTTTCGATCGACACCAAAGCCGGCTGGATTGCGGTACTTCAACATTATTTCGTCTCTGCTTGGATTCCGAATCAAGATGTTAATAATCAACTTTATACCGTTACCGATAGCAAAAATAATGTTGCTTCCATTGGTTATCGTGGTCCGAGCGTGACGATTCCGGCCGGCGCGCAAGAAACCATTTCAAGTTCCTTATGGACCGGACCTAAATTGCAAAATGAAATGGCTAAAGTAGCAAATCACTTGGATTTAACGGTGGATTACGGTTGGGCGTGGTTTATTGCAAAACCGTTATTTTTATTGTTGACCTTTATTCAAGGTATCGTATCCAATTGGGGCTTAGCGATTATTTGCGTAACTCTCGTGGTGAAAGCAATTTTATATCCGCTTACCAAAGCACAATATACTTCTATGGCGAAAATGCGTATGTTGCAGCCGAAATTGCAAGAAATGCGCGAACGTTTCGGTGATGACCGTCAACGTATGAGTCAAGAAATGATGAAGTTGTATAAAGAAGAAAAAGTGAACCCACTTGGTGGTTGTTTACCGATCCTTCTTCAAATGCCGATTTTCATTGCGTTGTACTGGACATTTATGGAAGCCGTCGAACTTCGCCACGCCCCGTTCTTCGGTTGGATTCAGGACTTATCCGCACAAGATCCGTATTACATTTTGCCGATCTTAATGGGCGCTTCCATGTACTTGTTGCAGAAAATGTCACCGACCCCGGTAGCTGATCCGATGCAACAGAAAGTGATGAATTTCATGCCGTTAATTTTTATGTTCTTCTTCCTTTGGTTCCCGGCAGGCTTGGTGTTGTACTGGTTGGTGTCTAACCTCATCACCATTGCACAGCAACAATTAATCTACCGAGGATTGGAGAAAAAAGGATTACATTCCCGCAAGAAATAATCTTTAGGGAATCGCAAGAAAGGCATCGTAAGGTGCCTTTTTTATATCATTTACAAATCGTGTTGGGGCGTTCGTATCGTCCTATCGTTTTAGCACCGCATTGGAAGTTCAAAATGCGGTCTTTTTTAAAGAGTCTTTTATGAAAGAAACGATCGTGGCGCAAGCCACTGCACCGGGACGCGGCGGAATCGGCATTTTAAGAATTTCCGGTCCGCAGGCCGGCGAAGTGGCGCAAGCCGTATTGGGCAAATGTCCGAAACCGCGTACGGCGGATTATTTACCGTTTAAGGATGCTGATGGCACCGCATTAGACCAAGGCATAGCACTTTATTTCAAAGCACCACATTCCTTCACCGGTGAAGACGTGCTGGAATTACAAGGGCATGGCGGACAAGTGGTATTGGATTTATTGCTTAAACGTATTTTGCACATTGATGGCGTTCGCTTGGCGCGTCCCGGAGAATTTTCTGAGCAAGCTTTTTTGAACGATAAATTGGACTTGGCACAAGCGGAAGCTATTGCCGACTTAATCGATGCTACGTCAGAGCAAGCAGCGCGTTCTGCGTTAAAATCGTTGCAAGGTGAATTTTCAAATAAAATCAATGCGTTGGTTGATTCGGTAATTTATCTGCGTACTTATGTGGAAGCTGCAATCGATTTTCCGGACGAAGAAATCGATTTTTTAGCCGATGGCAAAATTGAAGCTAATTTGCGCCACATTATCGAACAGCTTGAGGACGTGCGTCGCGAAGCCAAACAAGGTTCGATTTTGCGCGAAGGCATGAAGGTGGTGATTGCCGGTCGTCCGAATGCCGGAAAATCCAGCTTGCTTAACGCCCTTGCCGGCCGCGAAGCAGCAATCGTTACGGACATTGCAGGCACCACGCGCGATGTATTGCGTGAACACATTCATATTGATGGTATGCCGCTGCACATTATCGACACGGCCGGGCTACGTGACGCGACAGATGAAGTGGAACGCATCGGAATTTCTCGAGCTTGGAACGAAATTGAACAGGCCGACCGCATTATTTTAATGCTAGATAGTAGCGAGCCGGAAAGCCGGGATCTCAGCAAAGCACGAGCGGAATTTTTGGCAAAATTGCCGACTGATATTCCGTTGACTATTGTGCGTAATAAAATTGATTTAAGCGGCGAAAGGGAAGGCGTAAGCGAAGAAGGCGGCTATCAAGTGATTCGTCTTTCCGCACAAAATCACAGCGGTGTGCAATTATTACGTGAGCATTTAAAGCAAGCGATGGGCTTTCAAACCGGGATTGAAGGGGGATTTTTAGCACGTCGTCGCCATTTGGAGGCGCTGGAAAAAGCGGCGGAACATTTGCAAATTGGTTTGCAGCAATTAACGGAATTTCATGCCGGTGAATTATTAGCGGAAGAATTGCGTTTGGTTCAAGGTAATTTAAGCGAAATTACCGGGCAATTTACTTCCGACGATTTGCTCGGCAATATTTTCAGTTCATTTTGTATTGGGAAATAGTGCATGAGTTTTTATACCTTATGGCTCATTGCATTGGGACTTTCGATGGATGCTTTTGCCGTGTTGATTTCCAAAGGCTTGGCAATGCGCTCTTTTCGTTGGAAACAAGCGTTGAGCATTGCCTTTTGTTTTGGTTTTTTTCAAGCCCTCATGCCAGCGATAGGGTATGTACTCGGATCACAATTTAATAAGCTGATTCAATATTGGGATCATTGGATTGCTTTTGTGCTTCTTTCATTAATTGGCATGAATATGATTCGCGAAGGTTTTCGCGATGAAGACGAACGTTCCGTCATTGAGTTTATCAGCTTAAAACGGTTATTTACGCTCGGCATTGCAACCAGCATTGATGCACTCGCCGTAGGAATTTCCTTTGCGTTTTTGAACGTGAATATTATTGAGGCACTTTGGATTATCGGCTTAACCACGTTAATGCTTTCTTTTTTAGGTGTAAAGAGCGGCCATTTTTTGGGAAGAACATTCAAAAGTAAAGCAGAAATTTTCGGTGGTTTAGTGCTGATTGTGATGGGCGTGAGAATCTTGTTTGAACACGGTGTTTTTGTATTTTAGGGTGAGATTTTTCTTACTTTCTATTATAATCGACGCAATTTTTGTCTTTTTAAAAGGGTAAATATGTTTATTGAAAAAATGCATGGTATGGCAAATACCAAAGTGGCTAAATTTATTCTCGGTTTGATTACGGTTTCTTTTTTAATCGGTGGGATGTCTGGCTATTTATTTAGCTCAAACGATTCATATGCAGCGAAAATAAACGGTGAGATTATTTCTCAGCAAGATTTTATGAATCGCTATAACCAAGAATTCGAAACCCGTGCGGCACAAGAAGGCGAAGCTTTTTTAATGCGCTCCGATTCTCCGGAATTTGTCAATAATTTACGTCAAGATTTAATCGAGCGTTTGATCGATCAAGAATTACTTCGCCAATATGCGAAAGAACTTAAATTGGGGGTAAGCGATGATATGGTTAAACGTGCGATCGTAACCGATCCGAATTTCCAATCGAACGGCAAATTCGATAACGCTTTGTATCAACAAATTCTTGCGCAAAGCCGTTTAACACCGGATATGTACGCTAATATTTTACGTGGCGCGTTAACCCTAGAACAAATGCAAAACGGCATTGCCGACAGCGAATTTGTCGTGCCGCTACAAGTGAAAGATAATGCGCAAGTGTTTTTCCAAAAACGTTTCGCTCGTTTGGCGATATTCCCCCTTGCTGAAGAGATGACAAAGCAAAATGTTAGCCTTGATGAAATCAAGGCTTATTACGATGCGAATCAAAAAGCCTTTACTCAACCAGAACAAGTAAAAGTACAATATATTCAAGTTTCTGGCGCTGAAGTGGCAAAAGGTATCAGCGTGAGTGATGTTGAAATAGCACAATATTATCAAGACAATAAAGCGCAATTTATGACTCAACGTTTAGCACATATTCAGTTTGCGAACGAACAAGAAGCGAAAGCGGCTTATCAAGAATTAAAAAATGGCGTGAGCTTCGCTGAATTGGCTAAAGCGCGTTCGACGGATAAAGTTTCCGGCGAAAACGGCGGTGAATTAGGCTGGGTTAATGCTAACGAATTGCCGAAAGCATTTGAAGAAGCAGCGGTGAATTTGCCGGTCGGTGCTTATAGCGAGCCGGTTTATGTGGACGGTAGTTTCCATATTATTTTAGTTAAAGAGCGTAAAGAAAAAGCGTTAAACGAGGTGAAAAACCAAGTCGCTGATGCGGTGCGCAAAGATTTATTGGAAAATCGTTTTTTATTGGTGGAAAAACAAGTACGTGAAAAAGCCTTTGAAGACAGCAAATCTTTAGAAGGCGCAGCGCAAGCAGCCGGTGTGAAAGTGCAAGAAAGCGATTATTTTACCCGTCAAAATGCACCGGCGGCATTAAATTCATCCGGCGTGATTTCTGCGATATTTGAGTCCGATATTTCCAACGGTGGTGTAAATTCTGAACCTTTAAATGTGGGCGAGCAAGATTTTGTGGTGGTGCGCGTGCTAGATCATAAAGCGGAAGGTATTAAAAGTTTGGACGAAGCAAAAGCGGACATCGAAACCTTCTTAAAACGCGAAAAAGCGGAAAAAGCTTTATTGGCAAGCGCAACTCAAGCAGTCGGAGAATTATCGGCAAATCCG
Organism: Rodentibacter sp.; assembly: GCF_057314195.1. Lineage (NCBI taxonomy): Bacteria > Pseudomonadati > Pseudomonadota > Gammaproteobacteria > Pasteurellales > Pasteurellaceae > Rodentibacter > Rodentibacter sp. The sequence goes on from NZ_DBHLAM010000003.1 coordinate 70,622, forward strand.
AATAAACCGCGGTCAGACTTAGCCCTCGGTGCAGAACAAATTTTTACTTTTGCGGACAACCAAGACGCGACACTCATTAACGGCATTTTCTCCATTGCCAAACCGGAAAACGGCGCGACTTACAAAATCGTGCGTAATGGCAAAGGCGATGTAATTATTGCGGCGCTTGATAAAGTGGAGCAGGGCGAATTAACCGAGCAAGAATTGACACAATTTGGTGCGCAATTATTAAAAGCCCATCAGTTGGAATTACGTGCGCAGTTAATGCAAGCGCTACGCGAAAAAGCACAAATTGAGATTAACGAAACTTTCATTAAACAGGAAGAAGAAAATTAATCCTTAATGTTGAGAGCCTATGGAAACATAGGCTTTTTTCCGAACAGGGTAAATTGCAATTCTCTTGATTTCTGATAAAAATGCGCGGTTTTTTCAATCGCACTTTTCATTAAACAAAGGAAAACCCCATGGCAGAAGAGACTATTTTCAGCAAAATTATTCGTAAAGAAATTCCGGCAACGATCGTTTATCAAGACGAGTGGGTGACTGCTTTCCGCGATATTGCTCCGCAAGCGAAGACGCATATTTTAATTATTCCGAATAAATTGATTCCGACCGTCAATGACGTAACCGAACAAGATGAAGCGATGCTCGGTCGTTTGTTTACCGTGGCAGCGAAATTGGCCAAACAAGAAGGTATTGCGGAAGACGGCTATCGTTTAATCGTTAATTGTAACAAGCACGGTGGACAAGAAGTCTTTCACATTCATATGCATCTTGTAGGCGGCGAACCGCTGGGCAAAATGTTGGATAAATAATGAAAAGCACGCTGATTTTAGCCGTCGGGTTGATGTTGACCGCTTGTTCCGGCACCGCACCGAATCTAGTGCATTCGGACAGTCCGATTCTCAATATTGCCGAAAATCTTGCCACTTCCGTCGAAGCAAAAGCTGATCGGAATTCGGCTTGGATAAAAAATAAAAGCGCTCAACCGATCAAAGTAAACTACCATCTTTTTTGGTATAACGCGCAGGGCGTGACTCAAGTACGCGAGGCGCAGCGCGAAAGTCTTTCCGGCAATTTATATTTGCAACCGCAAGAACAAAAAGCCGTTGAATTAATAAAACCTACCTCTGAAAGCACGAATTACCGTCTTTATTTGCAATAACTATGTCAACATTATTAATCGATCTTGAAGGCTACGAGCTGACGCAAGAAGAAGTGGAATTGTTGCAACATCCGCTGGTAGCCGGTTTGATTTTATTCACCCGCAATTTTTACGACCGCGCGCAACTCCAGGCCTTGGTGAAATCCGTACGCAACTGCGTAAAAAAGCCGTTGCTGATTACTGTTGACCAAGAAGGCGGACGCGTTCAGCGTTTCCGCGAAGGCTTTACTCTGCTACCGGCGATGCAGGCCTTTGCCGCTTTGTCGAATGATGTGCGACAACAACAAGCTTGGGCACATGAAGCCGGTTGGCAAATGGCGGCGGAAATGATTGCGTCAGATATCGATTTAAGTTTCGCGCCGGTGCTGGATTTGGGACACGAATGCGGTGCTATCGGCGATCGTAGTTTTGGCAAGGAAGTGAAAACCGCGATCGATTTGGCCGGCGTTTTTATCAATGGTATGCACGAAGCCGGTATGGCGAGCACCGGAAAGCATTTCCCGGGGCACGGTCGCGTATTGGCGGATTCGCATTTGGAAACGCCTTATGACGAACGCCCCCAAGCGGACATTTTCAGCGAAGATATTCAGCCGTTTCAACAACTTATCGCACAGCAAAAATTGGATGCGATTATGCCGGCTCATGTCATTTATACGCAATGCGACAGCCAACCGGCGAGCGGTTCCGAATATTGGCTCAAACGCATTTTGCGCGAACGGTTCAACTTTGATGGTGCGATTTTTTCCGATGATCTTGGTATGAAAGGTGCCGGATTTATGGGTGACTTTGTTGCCCGTAGTGAGAAAGCCTTGAATGCAGGCTGCGATTTGCTGCTGCTTTGCAATGAACGCGAGGGCGTGATTCAGGTGCTGGATAAATTAAAGCTTTCCGAAAATTCACTGCATTCTCATGCCCGTCAAACGCGTTTGAACAGATTATTTAAGAAGAGAGCATACACTTGGTCGGAATTGTGCAAAATTCCACGTTGGTTAGAAAATCACAAAAAGCTGGCTACCCTTCAACAGCAATGGCTGGCAAGCAAAGCATGATCGATTGTCCGCATTATCAACGCGGCGATTGTCGTTCGTGCCGATGGCTAAAAATGCCTTATGAGCGCCAATTGGCCGAGAAAAGCGCGCATTTGCAAGCACAATTGAGATCGCTAAATAGCACCGCATTGAAATGGTTCCCTCCCTTCCAATCACCGCAAGCCGCCTTTCGTAATAAAGCCAAAATGGTCGCTAGCGGCACAGTGGAACGCCCGATTTTGGGCATTTTGCAAGATCCGAATGAACCGCAAAGCGCGGTCGATTTATGCGATTGTCCACTTTATCCTGCGCATTTTCGTACGGTGTTTGCCGTTCTCAAAGATTTTATCGCTCGCGCCGGATTGGTGCCTTATAACGTAGCGAAACGAAAAGGCGAACTGAAATATATTTTGCTTACTGAAAGCACGGCAACGGGCAAATTAATGCTGCGTTTTGTATTGCGTTCCGAAAATAAAGTCGCGTTAATTCGCCGCGAACTTGACGGGCTTTTATCCAAATTGCCGCAACTGGAAGTGGTGAGCGTGAATTTACAACCAGAACACGCCGCCATTTTAGAAGGCAAGCAGGAAATTTTTCTGACTGAGCAACAATTTTTGCCGGAAAATTTCAATGGTGTGCCGCTCTTTATTCGTCCGCAAGGCTTTTTTCAAACCAATCCAACGGTAGCGGCCGCGTTATATGCCACGGCGCAACAATGGATTGAAGATTTACCGATTGCTAAATTGTGGGATTTATTCTGTGGCGTGGGCGGATTTGGTTTGCATTGCGCCAAGGCTTTGCAAGAAAAGCAAGGAATCCAAGTAGAGCTTAGCGGTATTGAGATCTCGCCTTCTGCCATTCTGGCGGCACGGACCGCCGCCCGGAAATTGGGCTTGCAGGCCGTTAATTTTCAGTCGTTGGATGCGGCGAATTTCGCTTTAAAGCAAAATGCGAGCAAACCCGATTTGATTATAGTGAACCCGCCGCGTCGCGGCATCGGTCGGTTGTTAAGCGAATTTCTTAATGAAACACAACCGCGCTTTATTTTGTATTCGAGCTGTCATGCGGTTTCCATGAGTGACGATTTGCAATATTTGACTCGTTACGAACCGACAAAAATTCGGCTTTTCGATATGTTCCCGCACACGACGCATTATGAAACTTTGGTGCTATTAGAACGGGTTCACGATAGATAAAAACGCGGCAAAAATAATTGCTGAATTGAACATTAAAAATAGCACCGCATTGGAACTGCCTCCAATGCGGTGCTATTTTGTGAGTATAATTTTCGCTTGCGTAAACGTTCTATGACTTTTGTGAAAGCGAGATTAACCCGCCTGTATTACGGCGCGAAATTTGCTATAGGCCAAGGCGACAATAAAAAATGCCGCTTGTAAAAGAATAATGCACGCGCCTGTCGACGCATCGATATGATAGCTTAAAATGACGCCGATAAGGCTTGATGTAGCGGCACTTGCGACGGCAAGCCACAGCATTTTGTCGAAGGATTTTGTCAGTGTGAGCGCGCTAATGCCCGGCGCGATAAGCATGGCAACGACTAAAATTACACCGACCACTTGCATTGTGCTGACAATCGTTAAAGCGAGTAATGTCAGTAAGCCGTAGTGCAATAATTTTGGCGAAAGTCCGGTAATCCGAGCGTGACAAGGATCGAAGCAATAAAGCAAGAGATCTTTTCGTTTCAATATTATCACTACAAAAATTAATGCTGAAACAAGAGCGTTTTGGTACAACTCCGCTCGGCTGACGCCAAGTACGTTACCGAATAAAATATGAGTTAAATGTTGTTCGGTTTGCACTTTAGTGAACATTACCAAGCCGATAGCAAACATGCCGGAAAACACAATACCCATCGCCGTGTCTTCTTTGATTCGGCTGTTTTCTTTTAAGTAACCCACCCCGAGAGAACAAATAATAGCGGAGCAAAATGCGCCGATCGCCAGTGGAATTGCCGCCAAATAAGCCAACACGATACCGGGCAAAACCGCATGGGAAATGGCATCGCCCATTAACGACCAGCCTTTTAATATCAGGTAGCAAGAAAGTAGGGCGCAGATGATCGAGACAACTAATGCGGTAAGCAGCGCATTTTGCATAAAATCGAATTGAAGCGGTTCAAGAATCCAATCAAGCATGCTGCACCGCCTTTTTATGGCGTGTGAGCAAGCCGTATTTTGGCGAAAGCAAAAACGCCGCTAAGAATAATAAAGTTTGTAATGTGACAATCACGCCGCCTGTTGCACCGTCTAAATAATAGCTGATATAGACGCCGACAAAACTTGTTAGTGAACCCAAGACGACCGCGATGATTGCCAAGGTTTTAAATTTATCCGTGAGTAAATAAGCGGTCGCGCCCGGTGTGATCACCATAGCTATTACAAGAATGGCACCGACGGTTTGTAATGCGGCCACTACGCATGCGCTTAATAAGGTGAAGAATAGAATTTTATAAAATAACGGTGAAAGCCCGACGGTAACGGCTTGGGTCTCGTCGAAAAAAATTAGCAGTAAATCTTTCCAAAATAATAAAAGCAAGAGCAAGCAAAGGCCGATAATCATGGCGACTTGGTAAACGTCTTCATCGGCGATGCCTAAAATATTGCCAAGAATAATGCTTTGCACGTTCACGGCGGTCGGATTTAAGGAAATAATCAATAAGCCGAGGGCAAAAAAAGTGCTGAAAATAAAGCCGATTACGGCATCTTCTTTGAGTTTGGAAATGGATTTCACCCAAAGAATGGAAAGGGCGGCTAAAATGCCGGCGAAAAATGCGCCGACCGCATAAGGCAGCGAAAGCGCGTAAGCAATCGCCACACCCGGTACTACGGAATGGGAAAGTGCATCGCCGATGAGTGACCAACCTTTGAGCATTAAATAAGAAGATAAAAAAGCGCAGATTCCGCCTACGGCAGCGCTCAATATCATCGCTTTGAGCATATAGTCATAAGAAAAAGGTTCGAGCAATAAATCCGGTATCATCTATTCCCCTTATTTTTGAGCGTATTTTCGGGTTCATCGAAATGACAAGTTTGTGTGGTCAGAGCAGGCGGATCTTGTTTGGTTTTACCATAGAACACCACGGCTTTTTCATCATCCGTTAAAACGGTGACCGCACGTTTGTCTTCGTCGTTATGCAAATCTTCGCCGAGTAATTTGATATGGCGTAGTACGCCGCCGAACACGAGCTCCAAATTATGTTGGTTGAAGGTATCTTCGGTTTTCCCTGCAGCGATCACGGTGCGGTTAATCATCACCACTTGATCGCAAAAATCAGGTACTGAACCTAAATTATGCGTGGAAACCAGAATTAAATGGCCTTCAATGCGGAGCTGTTTTAATAGTTTGATAATCGCATTTTCAGTTTTTACATCTACGCCGGTGAAGGGTTCATCAAGCAAAATAATCGGGCTTTGTTGTGCCAAGGCACGGGCAAGGAATACACGTTTTTTCTGCCCGCCCGAAAGCTCGCCGATTTGCCGCTGTGCGAGGTGCTCGATATTTACCCGTTGCATTGCCTCTTGCACTTTTTGTTTATCAATGGCTTTAGGAATACGTAAAAAATTCATATAGCCGTAACGTCCCATCATCACTACATCGTACACGGAAACCGGGAATTGCCAGTCCACTTCTTCCGATTGGGGAACATAAGCGATTAAATTTCGTTTTAACGCTTGAGCTATCGGCAAATCAGCGAGTTTAATTTCTCCTTGTTGCGGTTTCACCAAACCCATTAAGCTTTTAAACAGCGTGGATTTACCGCTCCCGTTCACGCCCACCAATGCGCAAATTGTGCCACCGTGAAGAGCAAAGGTCATATTATGAATAGCCGTGTGCCCGTTGTTATAACGCACGGTAACGTCATTTACCCAAATTGATGTCGAGAATGCATCCATTACTTTTCAAATCCTTTAACGATAGTGGAAACGGTGACGTTCAATAAATCGATATAAGTTGGAACGGGCCCGTCTTTGGCCGAGAGGGAATCCACATATAATACACCACCGTATTTCGCACCGCTTTCTTTAGCGACTTGTTGCGCCGGTTTAGGTGAAATCGTGCTTTCGCTAAATACCACCGGAATATTATTTTTTCTAACTAAATCAATCACTTTTCGAACCTGTTGCGGCGTGCCTTGTTGTTCTGCATTAATCGGCCATAAGTAGCCTTCTTTTAAATTATAGTCTTTTGCTAAATAACTGAAGGCGCCCTCACTAGTTACCAGCCAACGTTGATTTTCAGGAATTTGGGCGAGTTTGGCTCGTAGCGGTTCATCAAGTTGTTTGATTTTTTGGGCGTAATCCGCGGCATTTTTTTCATAAATTGCGGCATTTTGCGGATCGTATTTCACTAAGGCGTTTTTAATGTTCTCTATGTAGAGCACCGCATTGGAAGGCGACATCCAGGCATGCGGATTCGGTGCGTTCTTATAAGGCCCTTCATAAATGGAAAGCGGTTGAATACCTTCGGTGACGACGACGGCCGGTTTATCTTTAATGTTTTGGAAGAAACGCTCAAACCAACGTTCCAAATTTAATCCGTTCCATAAAATCAAATCAGCGGATTGCGCTTTTACAATGTCTTTTGGAGTCGGTTCATATTCGTGAATTTCCGCTCCCGGTTTTGTGATCGACTCTACCAGCACCGCATCGCCACCCACATTTTGCGCGATGTCTTGAATCACAGTAAAAGTGGTGACGACTTTAAATTTGGCATTGGCTTGCATAGCAAATAAACTGAGGGCAAACGCGGCCATAATTTTGCATGAATATTTCATGAATGCTCCTTATAAAATTGAAATTTACTTTTGCCTAAATATGGAAAACAAACTTATCCATATTTATCGGAATTAATACTACTACTTTTTACATAGATTTGAAATAAAAATGATTATCAAAAAGTAATATTTGTTTTAGTTAGGGGCAGGATAGCAAAAAGAACGATAGATTTTTTCTATGCTTTTGAATGTTTACGGTTGTAATAAAAATGCCGAATGAAAAAGAACGGCATTTTATGGGTTAATTTTGGGTGACTTGCTTGATCAGATTATTTAATCCTTCTTCATCATAATCTTCTTCGTATTGCGCATCTTCTTCCGTAAAACTATGTAAATGATGGCCGGCCGTACAACCGTATTTTTCTAATTTACCTTTGGTGAAATTGGTTCTGAATTGGGACGAGCTGTTATTTAAACTAATTACCCCGATGGTGGCGTTCCGACAAGGATGTTTGTGAATAAACACTAAATTGTAGCCTGATTCCTGAATATAACCGGTTTTGTTAATTGCTGCGTCGAATACTTCTTCGCGCACCAATTTATTGGTGTTTTTTACGAATATATTGCGTTTGCCGGTTTGAATGTAAGCGCTGGGCATATTCGATAACTCTTTGATTTGTGATTTATGCATGGAATACTTTGCCAATTTTACTAAATCCATTGCGCTGGAAATATTATTTTGAGATAAACCAGAACTGTCTGCAAAACGGGTAGAACGCATACCCAATTCGCGAGCTTTTTCATTCATTTTTTGGATGAATTGTAAGCGACTCATACCGGCTGAGCGAGAAAGTGCATGTGCCGCATAGTTATCGGAATGCACTAACATTGCTTTTAATAATTCATTACAGGCGATTGGCGTGTATTTCGGTAATTTAGTGTGCGTGCCTTTGATGTAATCAATGTCGTCATCAGTAATTGAGGTAGTGCAACGCGGGTTTTTATTATGCTCCAAAAATACATTGGCGGTCATTAACTTCGTTACGGACGCAATGGGTTGAACGTGATTCGGTGAACTGCTTTCCAATACTTTATCGCGCGTAAAATCATAAACGACATAAGATTGTGCTGTGGCGAGGAATGGAATAAAACAGAAAAAAAGAGCAAGAAGTTTTTTTAACATTGCGAACACCGGAGAATAAAACGAGTGTGTATTTTAGCTCAGTTTTTTACCAACAATAATGAAATTTTGCGATTCGCTTCGCAAAACATGATAGGTAAAATTTGTTGCGTCTTTGAAATTCGCTAGCTTATCCGGTGGCAAATCTGTAGAATCGTTGCTCATTTTTATATCAGGCTTTTGTTAGGCGAATCGCCGCAATGTTTACCGCCACAATGTGTAGCAACGAGGCTTAAATGTTAGAAACTTTGGAACAGAATAAAAAAATCAATTTAATGGATTTGACGCGCCGACAAATGCGCGAATTTTTTGCCGAATTAGGCGAAAAACCGTTTCGCGCCGATCAATTGGTAAAATGGATTTATCATTTTGGCGAAGATAACTTCGACAATATGACGAATATTAATAAGAAATTGCGTGAAAAATTAAAATCCGTGGCGGAAATTAAAGCGCCAGAAGTGGCAGTAGAACAACGTTCTGCCGATGGAACCATTAAATGGGCGATGCAGGTGGGCGATCAGCAAGTGGAAACCGTGTATATTCCCGAAGCGGATCGCGCCACCTTGTGTGTTTCTTCGCAGGTCGGTTGCGCCTTGGCTTGCACATTCTGTTCCACTGCACAACAAGGCTTTAATCGAAATTTAACGGTAGCGGAAATTATCGGTCAGGTATGGCGAGCTTCGAAAATTATCGGTAATTTCGGCGTTACTGGTATACGTCCGATTACCAATGTAGTGATGATGGGTATGGGCGAGCCGCTGCTCAACGTGGCAAACGTTGTGCCGGCAATGGAAATTATGTTGGATGATTTCGCTTACGGTTTATCTAAACGCCGCGTGACTTTATCCACTTCAGGCGTGGTGCCGGCGCTGGATAATTTAAGCAAAATGATCGACGTAGCGTTAGCAATTTCCTTACATGCGCCGAACGATGAATTGCGTGATGAAATTGTACCGTTAAATAAAAAATACAATATTAAAACCCTTATTGATTCGGTTAATCGTTATTTGAGTACATCCAATGCCAACCACGGCAAGGTCACCATTGAATATGTGATGTTGGATCATGTTAATGATCATGTGGAACACGCTCATCAATTAGCGGAAGTGTTAAAAAATACACCGTGTAAAATTAACCTGATCCCATGGAACCCTTTCCCGCAAGCGCCCTATGCAAAAAGCTCCAACACGCGCATTGATCGCTTCCAGAAAACTTTGATGGAATACGGTTTAACCGTAATCGTGCGAAAAACCCGTGGCGACGATATTGATGCGGCTTGCGGACAATTAGCCGGCGATGTTATTGACCGCACCAAGCGCACCGCATTGAAACGTCAATTCGGGCAAAATATCGGGGTTACGCAAGTTAGCTGAATTTAGCTGAATTAAGTTTACGAAATTAACGGAGGAAAAATGAAACTCAAGGTTATTCGATTTGTAGGAGCGATCATTTTCCCTTTGCTTTTCTCTGCTTGTGTTTCACAAAATGACACCGTTGCTTTTAATAAACAACGTGCGGCAAAGGCGCGTGTAGAACTTGCTCTCGGTTATCTTCAACAAAATAATCTACCGCAAGCTAAACAGAATTTGGATAAAGCCTTAGAGCATGATAAAAATTATTATCTAGTGTATTCCGCACTGGCACATTTTTATCAATTGCAGGGGGATGCGAGCGCCGCGCACCAAGCTTATCAACAAGCGCTTAAATTAGACCCAAAACAAGGCGATACGCATAATAATTTCGGCGCATTTTTATGCGGGCGAGGCGAGTTTGTGCAAGCCTATGAACAATTTGAGGCAGCGTTGTCTTCGCCGAATTATTATCGTCAAGCGGATACTTATGAAAATATAGCGCTTTGCGCGCAGGCGGAAAATCGGCGGGAACTGTATCAACAGGCTTTTGATAAACTGCGGCAAATCGATGCTCATCGCGCGGAAAAGCTGAATCGAGCCAAATAAAACATTGCCAAAAAGCGCTTTCGACTTTAAAATTCAGCGTCTAATTATATCCATCAAATAATGAACTCATGAATACGCAAGTTGAACAATCTCAAGCGCAAAACGAACAAGCCGAAGTGACCTTAGGCGAAAAATTTCGTCAGGCTCGCGAAGCGCTGAATTTATCTCTTGAAGATGTTTCTAAACAAATTGCTTTACGTCCTTCCATTTTAGTGCAAATCGAAAACAACGAGTTTATCCAGAAAAATGTTCCTGCTACCTTTGTAAAAGGCTACGTCCGTAGCTACGGTAAATTTTTGCGTTTACCGGAAAGTTTGTGGAATGATCTTTCTTTTGGTGAAAGTGAGCAAATTGATTTAGATAAAAACGTGCGAGCGACTCGTTCGGTTAATCAATATTCTTTACATAACCGCTGGATCGGTTATTTAACCGTGTTAGTGTTGTTTGTGGCACTAAGCATGACGGGCTTATGGTGGTGGCAGAATTATCAAAAATCCAATGAAGAACGTGATATTCTAGTGAAAAACTATGTATCTAATTCAGAAGATACGCAAACTGCGCCGAAAAATTCAGTGCTTGCTGAAGCGCCTGTTGTTCAACCAACCGGAATAATGAAACAACCCGGGCAAATGATGCCGTTGGATAGTATGCCCTCGGCAGCGAACGGTAACGAGATCGAAACTGAGTCTAAAGCAACAAATATAGCGTCGGTTCAACAAGAACAAATTGAAAATTTGTCGTCTAAATCAGAATCGACCGTAAACGGTGAAACGGCAATTCCGCCGGATAGTCAAAGTTCGGTGGAAAATCCGACGATTTCTCCGGCGCCTCCGATTGCACAAGGCGATCTGGTTGTGGAAATACTAAGAAATACTAGCTGGCTAAGCGTTAAAGATAGTAATCGTAAAGTCCTTGTACAAAAAGAATATAAGCAAGGCGAAGTACTCACTTTTAGCGGCGATGAATTTTCCTTAATCGTAGGTGCTCCTGGGAATGTTCGAATCACTTATAAGGGGGAAAATTATCCGCTCAAAGTAGATGGTCGAGTAGCAAAATTTAAACTTTCACAACCTTAATAGGAAGAATTATGTCAGCTTTTCAACCAACCATTAAGCGTCGTGAATCAACAAAGATTTATGTCGGCAACGTACCGATCGGCGGCGATGCGCCGATTGCTGTACAATCAATGACCAATACTCGCACTACTGATGTGGAAGCTACGGTTGCGCAAATCAAGTCGCTGGAGCGCGTGGGGGCAGATATCGTACGCGTATCCGTGCCGACTATGGAGGCAGCGGAAGCCTTTAAAATCATCAAACAACAAGTGAATGTACCGCTTGTGGCAGATATTCATTTCGACTACCGCATTGCGCTTAAAGTCGCGGAATATGGCGTGGATTGCTTGCGTATCAATCCGGGTAATATTGGGCGAGAGGACCGCATTCGAGCCGTAGTGGATTGTGCTCGTGATAAAAATATTCCGATTCGTATCGGCGTAAATGCCGGTTCTTTGGAGAAGGATATTCAAGAAAAATACGGCGAACCAACGCCGCAAGCCTTATTGGAATCAGCGTTACGTCATGTAGATATTTTAGACCGACTCAACTTTGATCAATTTAAAGTCAGTGTTAAAGCTTCCGATGTTTTTTTGGCGATAGAATCTTATCGTTTATTGGCAAAAGCGATTAAACAACCGCTGCATTTGGGCATCACCGAAGCCGGTGGTGCTCGTGCAGGTGCAGTAAAATCCGCCATCGGTTTAGGCATGTTGTTGGCCGAAGGCATCGGTGATACCTTGCGTGTTTCTTTAGCTGCCGATCCGGTCGAAGAAATTAAAGTTGGTTTCGATATTTTGAAATCTTTGCGTATTCGTTCGCGCGGTATTAATTTTATTGCCTGTCCGACTTGCTCCCGTCAGGAGTTTGACGTCATTGGCACGGTCAACGCTCTTGAACAACGCCTAGAAGACATTATTACGCCGATGGACGTCTCCATTATTGGCTGCGTAGTAAATGGTCCGGGTGAAGCGTTGGTTTCTGATTTAGGAGTGACCGGCGGAAATAAAAAAAGTGGTTATTATGTAGACGGCGAACGTCAAAAAGAGCGTTTTGATAACGAAGATATTATCAATCAATTGGAAGCAAAGATTCGTGCGAGAGTTGCACGACAAGATCCGAATAATCGAATTCTTTAAGGATATATTGTGGCAAAAACTATTCAAGCAATTCGTGGAATGAACGATTGTGCTCCGACGGAGTCGCCACTATGGCAGTGGATTGAAGCGCAGGTGCGTCAAGTTTTGGCAAGTTACGGCTATTCAGAAGTGCGTATGCCGCTCGTCGAAAATACGGCATTATTTACGCGCGCCATTGGTGAAGTGACTGACGTCGTATCAAAAGAAATGTACACGTTCTGGGATAATGAGGAACAATTGACGCTTCGTCCGGAAGGCACCGCAGGTTGCGTACGCGCGGCAATTGAACATGGTTGGATTTATAATAACGAGCAACGTTTATGGTATATGGGACCAATGTTCCGCCATGAGCGTCCGCAAAAAGGGCGTTACCGTCAATTTCACCAAGCCGGTGTGGAAGTGTTCGGCATTGCGAACCCGGAAATTGATGCAGAATTAATCATTTTAACGGCGCGTCTCTGGAAAATGTTGGGTATTGAAAAACATGTTTCCTTGCAACTTAACTCAATCGGTTCGTTAGAAGCTCGGGCGAATTATCGCACCGCATTGGTGGCGTTTTTGCAAAATCACCAAGGCTTAATGAGTGAAGAAGAAAAAGAACGTTTGGTGAAAAATCCGTTACGGATTTTGGATACGAAAAATCCAGAATTACAGAAAGTGCTGGACGACGCACCGAAATTGCTTGATTACTTAGATGATGAAAGTCGTGAGCACTTTTCTCAGTTATGCAGTTTATTGGATGCGATTGGCATTCAATACGAAATTAATTCAAAGCTCGTGCGCGGATTAGACTACTACAACAAAACCGTATTTGAATGGGTAACAACCGCATTGGGCGCGCAAGGCACTGTGTGTGGTGGTGGCCGTTACGACGGCTTGGTTGAACAGTTGGGTGGACATGCTAGTCCGGGTATCGGTTTTGCGATGGGGTTAGAGCGCTTAGTATTGTTGGTGCAAGAAGTGAATCAAAATATTCCGGTAGAAAAGGCAGTAGATATTTACCTTGTTTATCAAGGTGAAGGGACGACCTTAGCCGCATTCCAATTAGCGGAAAAAGTTCGTTCGGCATTACCGCACTTACGCGTAATGTTGCATGCCTCTAGCGGTAGCTTTAAGAAACAATTTAAACGCGCGGATAAATCCGGTGCAGCTTTAGCATTAGTGCTCGGCGAAAGCGAAGTACAAAATAACCAAGTGGTCGTGAAACATTTGCATGGTGGCGTTGATCAACAAGTTATCGATGCTACGCAAGTGATTGATTATATTCAGGCTCAATTTTAAAGGTAAAGAAAATGGCGTATAGCATTGAAGAAGAACAAGAAATTAACCAATTAAAAGATTGGTGGAAAGAAAACGGCAAAGCCATCATTGTCGCCTTTGTTTTAGGTGTAGGGGGAATGTTTGGTTGGCGTTATTGGCAGGTCTATCAGACCAATCAAATCATCGAAGCTTCTGCAGGATACGAAGCGTTAGTTTATGGGGCGGAGCAAAATTCTGCGGCGCAAAAAGTCAAATTAACCGAATTTGTGCAAGCTAATAGCAAAACCAGCTATGCAGTTTTCGCCTTACTGAACGAAGCGAAAAATGCTGTTGCGCGAAAAGACTTCATCGCTGCGAGCACCGCATTGGAGCAAGCATTGGCACAATCTCAAGATGAGATATTAACTTCGCTTGCGGCAGTACGTTTGAGTGCGGTGCAATTCCAATCCGGTCAGTTTGATAATGCATTATCAACTTTGAATCAAGTGAAAAGCGCAAGTTTCAATGCACGTAAAGCCTTATTAAGCGGCGATATTCAACTTGCAAAAGGTGATCAAGCTGCCGCCAAAAGCAGCTTTGAGCAGGCGCTACAAAATGGTAGTCCGTTAGAACGACAAGCCGCTCAAATGAAATTAAATAATCTTTAATCAATGACGCCCGCAAGGGCGTTTATTTTTTTATGCGATCTTTATTTCCTCTTCCTCCGCCCATACTTTGCTTGCTTATCGGTATCGCCATGTATTGGTTTCCGCCGATAGGACCGCATTGGCGCTTTGGGTTTCTGGTTATTTTCTTTATTTTGTTATCCGGTGTTGTGGCTATGACTGCAGTCGCACAGTTTTATCAACAAAAAACGACGATTGATCCACAGCAATTAGAGCAAACAACGCAGCTGGTAACATCCGGCGTTTTCCGTATTACACGTAATCCGATGTATTTGAGTTTATTATTTATATTGATAGCCTGGGCATTGTGGTTAGCGCATTTATTGGCTTGGACGGGCGTGATCGTTTTTGTTTGGCTGATGAATCGTTGGCAAATTGCGCGAGAAGAAGCTTTTCTAGAACAGAAATTCGGCGCAGATTATCGCCGTTATAGAGAGAAGGTCAGACGTTGGCTATAAAAAAGCGGTGAAATCTCACCGCTTTTTTTATGTTTATCGCGTAATTATGTAGCAAATGCACAAAACCATTTGAATTAAGCATGAGTTTGCATCAAACGACAGCACCGCATTGAAAGCGGCTCCAATGCGGTGCTATTTTGCAAGGGTAATTTAGCGTTGTGCAACTGCTACATAATTTTGGTTTATCGTTTATTTTGCACAGTTACAATCCGCGCTTTTCTTGGCGAAACGCTCAGCCACATAATCCCAGTTCACTACGTTCCAGAATTCCTTAATGTAGTCCGGACGGCGATTTTGGAATTTCAAATAATAAGCATGTTCCCAGACGTCTAAGCCTAAAAGTGGGAAGCCTTCGCAACCAGCCACTTCTTTGCCCATTAATGGATTATCTTGGTTAGCGGTCGAAACTACCGACAATTTACCTTCTTTAGTTAATACTAACCACGCCCAACCGGAGCCGAAACGGGTTGCTGCGGCTTTTTCAAATTCCGCTTGGAACGCTTCCACGGAACCGAAATCACGCACGATAGCGTCTTTTAATGCGCCTTGTAACGTTGTGCCTTTTTTTAAGGATTTCCAAAATAAACTGTGATTGGCATGACCGCCCGCATTGTTGCGTAATGCAACGCGTTTTTCTGCAGGAATTTTATCAAGGTCGGCGATTAATTGACCCGGACACATTTCGGCAAATTCGGTGGGTAAGCCTTCTAGCACCGCATTGGCGTTGTTCACATAAGCTTGGTGGTGTTTGCTATGATGAATTTCCATAGTTTGCGCATCGAAATGCGGCTCTAATGCATCGTAGGCATAGCCTAATTCAGGTAGAGTGTAAGCCATAAGTCGTTCCTTCTATAAAATAAACGTTTTTCTCCATTTTGACATCAAAAGATCAAAAGATATGTATCCAAAATCAGTCAAAAAGTTCCCACATGGTAGCAGAAAAGTTGATTTAGATCATTAAATCTTTTTCTTTTTAAGTAAATCGATTGATTAAATTCTTCTTGGTTAAATCTTGTTTTAAATCAATAAAACTTGTGATCCACCTCTAAAGAGTTAGATTTTTCGGTTGCTAAAATATCGTCAAAATTTTCCCTTATGATAGAATACTGCCAATTTTTTTGGGTTCTTTTTTGTCCTTATGTTTGAAATGCATACGCTATCTTTGCAAAATCTGGCCTGTCAGCGCGGTGAACGCGTATTATTTCGCGGCTTGACGTGCGATTTTAATGCGGGTGATTTTGTGCAAATCGAAGGGCATAACGGTATAGGCAAAACCAGTTTATTGCGCATCTTGGCAGGTTTGGCTCAACCAATTGAAGGTAAAGTACGATGGGATATGGAAGAGATTTCTAAACAGCGTGAAATTTACCATCAATATTTGCTTTATTTAGGCCATCTTTCCGGCGTTAAACCCGAGCTTAGCGCATGGGAAAATTTGCAGTTTTATCAACGCATTAGCCGTGCTAAGCAAGGTAATGAAGCGCTTTGGGCGGTATTGGAAAAAGTCGGTTTATTGGGGCGCGAAGATTTACCGGCGGCACAACTTTCGGCCGGCCAACAAAAACGCATAGCCTTGGCGCGCTTGTGGCTTTCGCAAGCGCCTTTGTGGATCTTGGACGAACCTTTCACTGCAATTGATAAAAAAGGCGTGGAAATTTTAACTGCACTTTTTGATGAACATGCGCGACAGGGAGGGATCGTATTGCTCACTAGTCATCAAGACGTGCCGAGTTCAGGTTTACAAAAACTCAATTTGGCCCGATTTAAAGCGGAATAAATCGATGATTTTCTTAGATATCATTAAACGAGAGTTACAGATCGCGATGCGGAAACGGGCAGAAATTTTAAACCCGTTATGGTTTTTTTTGATTGTTATTACGTTGTTTCCACTAGTGATCGGGCCGGATCCGGCATTGCTTTCTCGTATTGCGCCAGGTGTGGCTTGGGTTGCTGCGTTACTTTCGGCGTTGCTTTCTTTTGAACGTCTGTTCCGTGATGATTTTATTGACGGTTCGCTTGAACAATTAATGCTCAATGCGCAATCTTTACCGATGACCGCATTGGCGAAAGTAATTGCACATTGGTTATTGACCGGATTACCGCTCATTCTGCTTTCTCCGATTGCCGCATTATTACTTTCTTTGGAAATCAATATTTGGTGGGCGTTAGTGCTAACTTTATTGTTAGGTACACCGGTGTTAAGTAGTATTGGCGCGATTGGCGTGGCATTAACGGTCGGATTGCGCAAGGGGGGCGTGTTATTAAGTTTACTGGTAGTGCCGCTGTTTATTCCCGTACTGATTTTTGCTTCGTCCGTATTAGAAGCTGCCAGTTTAAATATGACTTATGGCGGACAGCTGGCTATTTTAGGCGCGATGATGGTGAGCGCGATCACTCTTTCTCCGTTTGCCATTGCGGCGGCATTGCGAATTAGTTTAGATAATTAATTTTCATTCGACACACCTCGAAAATGTACTGGTTTTTCTTTCTTTTTTAAGGATCTTTTTATTATGTGGAAGTGGTTACATCCTTACGCCAAGCCGGAAACGCAATATCGCATTTGCGGTAAATTAAGTCCGTTATTTGCGATTTTGACCTTATTGTTGCTTGGCGCAGGTGTTGTGTGGGGCTTGGCTTATGCGCCGGCAGATTACCAGCAAGGCAATAGTTTCCGAATTATGTACGTGCACGTGCCGAGCGCTATTTGGTCAATGGGTGTGTACGGTTCTATGGCGGTCGCTGCTGTGATTGCGTTGGTATGGCAGATTAAACAAGCCCATCTTGCGATGATTGCTATGGCACCAATTGGTGCATTATTCACTTTTCTAGCGCTCGTTACCGGCGCGGTCTGGGGTAAACCGATGTGGGGAACTTGGTGGGTGTGGGATGCGCGCTTAACTGCCGAACTAATCTTATTCTTCCTTTATTTAGGTGTTCTCGCGCTCTATTCCGCATTTTCTGATCGAACTGTGGGGGCCAAAGCCGCTGGGATTCTTTGTATCACTACCGTGGTGATTTTACCGATTATTCATTTCTCCGTAGAATGGTGGAATACCTTGCACCAAGGCGCGAGTATCACGAAATTAGAAAAACCTTCTATTGCTACCCCAATGCTTATTCCTCTAATTCTTTGTATTTTCGGTTTTTTAAGCCTGTATATTTGGCTTACTCTTGCACGTTATCGCGTGGAATTATTAAAAGAAGATGCGAAACGTCCGTGGGTAAGAGCGTTGGCTCAGTCAACCGTTAAGTAAAGTGTGGTTAAGTTTTTTAGAATTTTTGAATAAGGAATAGCTATGTTCTTCCAAACCTGGAATGATTTTTTCAATATGGGTGGCTACGGTTTTTACGTGTGGCTGTCTTATGGTATTAGTTTGGTGGCGATTGTCGCTTTGCTTGTACAAACCATAAAACAACATAAAACAGTGTTACAAAGTGTATTGCGCGAAGTGCAACGCGAAGTACGTTTACAACAAGCCGATAATAAAGGAGATACACTATGAATCCAAGACGTAGGTCCAGATTTAAACTCGTGATTTTTGTCGTACTTGGCATTGCGATTGCTAGTGGATTGATGCTGTATGCACTGCGCCAAAATATCGACTTGTTTTATACTCCCTCCGAAGTG
This sequence comes from Rodentibacter sp., assembly GCF_057314195.1. NCBI lineage: Bacteria > Pseudomonadati > Pseudomonadota > Gammaproteobacteria > Pasteurellales > Pasteurellaceae > Rodentibacter > Rodentibacter sp. The sequence goes on from NZ_DBHLAM010000003.1 coordinate 88,893, forward strand.
ATTCAAGGCAAAGACAATAACCCAAATCAAAAACCTGAAGTTGGGCAACGGATCCGCGTAGGCGGAATGGTAGTGGAAGGTACCGTAGTGCGAGATCCGAAAAGCCTAAAAGTACGTTTTGATTTGAATGATATTGGTCCGGCGATTACGGTGGAATACGAAGGTATTTTGCCGGATTTATTCCGCGAAGGACAAGGCATAGTGGCGCAAGGTGTATTAACTGAACCGACAGTTTTAAACGCAACGGAAGTATTGGCGAAGCATGACGAAAATTACGTACCGCCGGAATTAGGTGAGAAAATGCAAAAAGTACATCAACCCATGGGCGTGAATGCGGCGGATTTAAAAGGTGAAAGCGTACGCGATCAGCAAGAAAAAGAAGGCGTAAAATGATTGCTGAGCTCGGAAATTATGCATTGGCGTTAAGTTTGGCTGTGTCTTTAATGCTCGCCATTTTCCCATTATGGGGCGCGGAAAAAGGTAATTCGCAACTCATGGCCTTGGCGCGCCCGATGACCTATGGCTTATTTGTCAGTCTTACTATTGCATTCGTCGCTTTGTTTTATTTATTTGCGGTAAATGATTTCAGCGTGCAATATGTAGTGAATAACTCCAACAGCACTTTACCGATCTATTATCGCTTGTCCGCCGTTTGGGGCTCACACGAAGGTTCTCTTTTACTGTGGATTTGGTTATTAACGCTTTGGTCGGCCGCTGTTGCCTTATTGAGTAAACACTTACCGCAAGAAGCAGTAGCGCGTGTGCTTGGCATTATGGGCATCATCAGCGTGGGGTTTGTGCTGTTCGTGTTATTCACATCAAATCCGTTCACACGAACTTTCCCGGATTTTCCGGTAGACGGTAAAGAACTTAATCCGATGTTGCAAGATGTTGGTTTAATTTTTCATCCGCCATTGCTTTATATGGGTTATGTTGGTTTTTCCGTAGCGTTCGCTTTCGCCATCGCTTCATTGATGACCGGCAAACTAGATTCCGCTTGGGCGCGTTGGTCACGTCCTTGGACGCTTGCTGCTTGGGTATTTTTAACTCTTGGTATCGTGCTCGGTTCTTGGTGGGCGTATTACGAACTTGGTTGGGGCGGTTGGTGGTTCTGGGATCCGGTAGAAAACTCCTCATTTATGCCTTGGCTTGCGGGCACCGCATTGATTCATTCGCTTTCCGTAACCGAAAAACGAGGTTCATTTAAAGCTTGGACGGTTTTGCTGGCAATTCTCGCCTTTTCCCTCTGTTTGCTTGGTACTTTCTTAGTCCGTTCTGGCATTCTGGTTTCTGTTCACGCATTCGCTTCCGATCCGACCCGCGGCCTGTATATTTTGGCATATCTCGTAGTGGTGATCGGCGGGTCACTGGCACTTTATGCTTACAAAGGCAGTCAGATCCGTTCGCGCGATAATGCAGAACGTTATTCGCGTGAAAGTATGCTGTTATTAAATAATATCCTATTAATGACTGCACTTTGCGTGGTGTTCTTAGGAACTTTACTGCCGTTAGTGCATAAACAGCTAGGTTTAGGATCGATTTCTATCGGTGCACCGTTCTTCGATCAAATGTTCTTAATTATTATGACGCCGTTTGCCTTATTGCTCGGCATCGGGCCACTAGTGAAATGGCGCCGCGACCAATTCTCCGCAATTCGTACGCCGGTAATTGCAAGCCTTGTCGTGACGGCGATTGCAGGTTTTGCTTTACCTTATTTCTTGCAAGATAAAATAGTCGTGAGTGCGGTGCTTGGTAGCATGATGACCGCGATTATTGTTTTATTAGCATTTTACGAATTGCAACAGCGTGCTACGCATCGAGAATCATTTTTCGCGGGTCTGCGCAAACTTTCCCGTTCTCACTGGGGCATGATGTTGGCGCACTTAGGTGTCGCGATGACTGTGTGGGGGATTGCTTTCAGCCAAAACTTCAGCGTTGAACGCGATGTGCGTATGGCGGTGGGCGACAGTGTGCAAATTGGCCGCTACGATTTCAAATTCGCTGGCGTAAGCGATGCCAACGGTCCAAACTACATCGGCGGTAAAGCGCAAATTGATATTACGAAAGACGGTAAGCCGGAAGCGACTTTATTCGCCGAAAAACGTTTCTACACCGTAAGTCGTATGTCGATGACCGAAGCTGCGATTGACGGTGGTTTAACACGCGATCTCTATGTAGCGCTCGGCGAAAAACTTGACGATGATTCTTGGGCGCTGCGCTTATATTACAAACCGTTTATTCGTTGGATTTGGCTTGGTGGCCTGTTTATGGCGTTAGGCGGCTTGCTATGTATGTTTGATAGACGTTATCGATTTAATGCTTTGTTGAAAAAATAGTTTGCTTCCCCAGAAAAACGCTTTTTCCACAGTTTATTCAGAAGCAGATATCATCAAGGCGATAGAAAGGGGCTTCAATGCGGTGCTGATTTGTGTGCTCGTTGATATCCTTGTTTAGCGCCTTTGATCTCTTCCATGAATGGAAGGAACAAAGAATAATCTCCTTGTAAAGTACGGTAAAAAATGAAAAAAAAATTACTCATTCCTCTTATTCTCTTTTTAGCGATAGTGATTGCTTTTTTAGTGCAGCTTAATCGCAATGCGCAAGGCGAAGACATTAAAGCTTTGGAATCCGCCTTAGTCGGCAAACCAGTGCCCTCAAAAACATTGACGGATTTGTTTGAAAATAAAACCTACGGTAACGAATTGTTCCGACAAGGCAAACCGATTTTACTCAATGTATGGGCCACTTGGTGCCCGACTTGCTATGCAGAGCACCAATATTTGAACAAACTCGCCAAAGACGGCATAAACATCGTGGGCGTAGATTACAAAGACGAAACACCGAAAGCGATTAAATGGTTAAAAGACTTGGGTAATCCGTACCAAGCGGTATTGAAAGATGAAAAAGGCGCGTTCGGTTTGGATTTAGGCGTGTACGGCGCACCGGAAACGTTTATCGTCGATGGCAAAGGTGTAATTCATTATCGTTATGCCGGTGATGTAAACGAAAAAGTGTGGATGCAAACCTTAAAACCGATTTATGACGAACTCATGGAGCGGGTACAATGAAAAAATTAACGGTTTTTTTTATGATGCTTTTGTTTAGCGTCACGACATTTTCCGCGATCGATGCATTGAATTTTGATTCTGCACAGCAAGAGCACGATTATCACCAACTCACCCAATCTCTGCGTTGCCCACAATGTCAAAACAACAATATCGCAGATTCGAATGCGACTATTGCCGTAGATATGCGCGGAAAAGTGTTTGAATTATTGCAAGAAGGTAAATCGAAAAATGATGTGGTAGATTATATGGTGGCGCGTTACGGCAATTTTGTAACTTATGATCCGCCTATGACCGCAAGCACTTTAATTTTATGGATTGCACCGTTGTTATTTGTATTGTTTGGCGTAGTGGTATTGTTAAAACGCAAACCGAAAATCAAAAGCGCGCTTAAATCTCAGCAAATTTTAACCGACGAAGATAATGCGCGTTTGGCGGAATTGCTCAATCGAAAGGATAATTAGATGAATTTTGTATTAAGTTTAGCGGCGATAACTTTATTAATCGCATTAATTTGTTTTTATCCTTTGTTATCCCGATTTAAACAGAAAGACGAACAAAAACGCGATGATTTGAATAAAGCGCTGTATTTTTCGCGTTTACAGGAAATAGAACAAGACGATGCGCAAGGTTTAGTGGAAAACGTTGTGCAGCTTAAACAAGAGTTACAAAAAACTTTGTTGGACGATGTGCCGAGCGAAAGCCCCTCCAATGCGGTGCCGGATCGTAAGTCCTACGGCAAAATTTGGTTTGTTTCCGGCCTGTTAGCCTTGGGTATTATTGCCGGCTCGTCTTATTTTATGGTGGGCGCTTGGCAAGCGGAATCTATGTTGGAACAAACGTACGCAAAATTGCCGTATTTCTACGATCGAATGAAAGAGGAAGACACCGCTCCGTTAAGTGATGCGGAAATGCAGCAATTTTCCACCGCGCTTCGAATTGATTTGCAAAAAAATCCGAACGACGCGAAAAAGTGGTGGTTGCTCGGTCAAATCGGGATGAATTTAGGCGACGCCCGCTTGGCGTTTGATAGCTATCAAAAAGCTAATAAGCTCGATCCCGATAATCTGCAATATAAATTGGGCTATGCACGCGTATTAATGTTCTCCGACGACGCGACTGATAAACTCAAAGGCGGTGATTTATTACGCGATGTGATTCGTCAAGATCATACCAATCTGGAAGCTTTGAGTTTGCTCGCATTTCGTTATTTTGAAACGGAAGACTATAAAATGGCAGCGGTGACATGGGCAATGATGTTGCGTTTAATGCCGAAGGACGATGAACGCGTACCGCTTATCGAAAAAAGTATTCGTGCAGCGCGCGATGCATTGGATGTGCAAGAAAAAGAGAAAACGAGAAGCATCACGCCTAAGCAAAATTAGCCTTCTTAAAGCAATGTTGCAACGCTGAAGTGAGTTCACAAAACAGCACCGCATTGAAGCGACTTTCAATGCGGTGCTGTTTGCCTTTGCTACATAATATCGCGCGAAAGCCTGTGAAATAATATTTCAAGATGAAAATAGCGGTAAAAGTTGGCTGCTATTTTTTATCAAAAAAATTCGCTCAAAGGTTTCCATTGCGCATCCGACATATCAAAGCGTTTTAAATTTATCCACATTATTAATAATAAACGCATAGAAATTTTTTAATATTCCTTTTTAAGCCAAACAAAAGGGAAATAGATAATGCCATTTCCCTTAATTCGTTATTTATTCGCCAAAATTACCGCTCTTTTCGGCGCTGGGTAGCCTTCGACAGTTTTACGGTGATCCGTTGGATCTAAGAAATCGATAAGGCTTTCATTTTCCAGCCAATCGGTTTTGCGTTGTTCTTCGAGTGTCGTGGTTGCCACATCTACGCAGCGGACATTGCGAAAGTTAGCTTTTTCCAGCCAATTTATGAGTGCCGCAACAGACGGAATAAAATACACGTTTTTCATTTTCGCGTAGCGCTCTGCAGGCACTAAAACGGTATTGACATCGCCGTCCACCACTAAGGTTTCCAATACTAATTCTCCGCCTGTCTTCAGTTGATTTTTCAACTGGGCTAAATGATCCAAAGGCGATTTGCGGTGATAAAGCACGCCCATGGAAAATACCGTATCAAATGCGGCAAGCGGTTGCATTTGCTCGATGCCGAGCGGAATCAAATTAGCGCGGCGATCATTATTGAGCAGTTTGCGCACCGCCTCAAATTGACATAGAAAAAGCTCGGTCGGATCAATGCCCACCACCATTTTGGCGCCTTCACCCAGCATCCGCCACATATGATAACCGCTGCCACAACCGACATCTAAAATAACCCGATCTTGTAGTGGCGCAAGGTGAGGTAGCACGCGATCCCATTTAAAATCGGAACGCCACTCGCAATCTACGTGAATGCCGAACAAGTGATACGGACCTTTGCGCCACGGCATGAGTTGTTTTAGATGATGGATGATGCGTTGTTGTTCCCCGTCTGACAAGGCTTTAATGCGGTGCGATTTGACACCTTCGTTGAGTTCTATGCTGTCGGCCGATAAATCGGGCAGAAGATCTACAATTTTTGACCATTTAGCGTAATCACCGTGGGTTTGTTTTTCCCATTCTTTTAATTGAAGGGGAAGCGTTTCCAACCAATCAGATAAGGAACTTGTAGCGATTTGTTGATAAAAAGGGCGAAAATCGATCATTTTGCCTCCTTATAGGTTTTTTCTGCTTTGTTAAACAGTTCTAATACATCTTGTTTCGGTTTGCCAGAAATGAGTGAAACGATGACAATGGCCACGCTTGCGAGTACAAATCCGGGAATCATTTCATATACTTTAAACCAATCGCTGTCGCTTGGAAGTATTGCTTTCCACGAGAACACCGTAATCGCGCCAACTAACATTCCTACCATAGCGCCGGCTGCATTCATGCGTTTCCAAAACAACGAGAATAGTACGACGGGGCCGAATGCGCTGCCGAAACCGGCCCAGGCGAACTCCACGAGTTTTAATACCTTGCTGTTTTCGTCTCGCGCAATCCAGATGGCAAGCGCCGCAATGACCAGCACCATAGTACGCCCCAGCCAAACCAGTTCTTTTTCGGAGGCCTGAGGTCGAATGAAACCTTTGTAGAAATCTTCCGTAATAGAGCTTGATGAAATCAATAATTGCGCGCTTAAGGTGCTCATTACGGCGGCTAGAATAGCGGATAACAGAATACCGGCAATCCATGGGTTAAATAATAATTTTGCCAGTTCGATAAATACTTGTTCAGGTTCACGATTTACCGTGTCGGCAAGTTGTGGATTGGCGAAGAAATAAGGAATGGCAAAGAAACCAATGCCAATGGCGCCGCCAAGGCAAAGTGCCATCCAACTCATACTGATACGACGTGCTTTAATCAATGATTTCACCGAATAGGCCGCCATAAAACGCGTCAAAATATGTGGTTGCCCGAAATATCCCAATCCCCAAGCAGCTAGGCTTAACAAGCCTAATGGTGTAGCGGAGGAAAATAAATCGGTGAAGTTTTTGTGCGCAGCCATTTCCGCTTGTTCTAATACGGTGGAAAATTGGGCGGTATCGCTGATACTTAGTAATACGAAAATAGGGGTGAGAATTAAGGCGAAGATCATAAGTGTGGCCTGTATGGTATCGGTCCAACTTACGGCTAAGAAGCCGCCTATAAAGGTGTAGGCCACGGTTGCCGCGGCACCGTACCAAAGCGCGGTTGAATATCCTACTAAAAATAAATTTTGGAACAGTTTCGCGCCCGCTACCACGCCGGAAGCGCAATAAACGGTAAAAAAGACTAAAATAATCGCTGCCGAAATCAGTTTTAGGAATTTATGTGAGGCACCGAAACGATTGTGAAAATATTCCGGTAGTGTGAGGGCGTTATTGTTAAGCTCGGTATAAACGCGTAAACGTCCGGCAACTAATAGCCAGTTAAAATAGGCACCGAGCACTAAGCCGATGGCAATCCAACCTTCAACTAAGCCCGATAGATAAACTGCACCGGGTAAGCCCATCAGCAACCAACCGGACATATCCGATGCCCCCGCCGACATTGCTGTAACAAAGCTACCTAAACGGCGACCGCCTAAAATGTAATCCGATAAATTGTTCGTATAATAATAAGCCAGTAGGCCGATAAGCAGCATACCGAAAATATAAATCGTGAATGTAATCAGCGTCGGGTCAAAACCAAGCATTAATAGCCCCAAGAAATATGTCGGAAATTTGAGAAAGCTCGCATTTTACCTTATTTAGGACTATCATTCCACGCGTTAAAAGAATATTTAGAGACGATAAAATGGATGCTGTTGAGTTATTAATGAACGTTACACCCAATGAAACGCGTATTGCATTAATGGAGTCGGGCGTATTAAAAGAAGTACATATTGAGCGCCAAGCCAAGCGGGGTATCGTGGGGAATATTTATAAAGGCCGGGTAACGCGCGTATTGCCCGGTATGCAATCCGCTTTTGTTGATATCGGATTGGAAAAGGCCGCATTTTTGCATGCTTCCGATATTGTGTCGCACACCGAATGCGTAGATGAAAGCGAACAAAAACAGTTCAAAGTAAAAAGTATTTCCGAATTAGTCCGCGAGGGGCAGGACATTGTCGTGCAAGTGGTAAAAGATCCCCTCGGCACTAAGGGGGCGCGTTTAACTACGGATATTACGTTGCCGTCTCGCTATTTGGTATTTATGCCGGAGAATAGTCACGTGGGCGTATCCCAACGGATCGAAAGCGAAGAAGAGCGTATGCGTTTGAAAGCTTTGGTGGCGCCTTTTTGTGACGAGCTCGGCGGGTTTATTATTCGCACCGCAACGGAAGGGGTAAACGAAGAGGAATTGCGTCAAGACGCAGAATTTTTGAAGCGTTTATGGCGCAAAGTACTAGAGCGCAAGAGTAAATATCCGACCCGTTCTAAAATTTATGGCGAACCCGCTTTGCCACAGCGGATTTTGCGCGATTTTATCGGTACAACATTGGAGAAAATCCGCATTGATTCCAAACTTTGTTTTTCCGAAGTGAAGGAATTTACCGACGAATTTATGCCGGAATTAAGCGATAAATTGATGCTTTATACCGGAAATCAACCGATTTTTGATGTGTTCGGTGTGGAAAACGGAATTCAACAAGCCTTAGAACGGCGGGTAAATTTAAAATCCGGTGGTTATCTTATTATCGAACAAACGGAAGCGATGACGACTATCGACATCAATACTGGCGCGTTTGTCGGGCATCGGGATTTGGAAGAGACGATTTTTAACACCAATATCGAGGCAACGAAAGCTATCGCTCAACAACTTCAACTCCGAAATCTCGGCGGCATTATCATCATTGATTTTATCGATATGCAACTGGAAGAGCACCGCATTCGAGTATTGGAATCATTGCAAGATGCATTGGCTAAAGATCGTGTGAAAACTAATGTGAACGGTTTTACCCAGTTGGGCTTGGTGGAAATGACGCGTAAACGTACGCGGGAAAGTTTGGAGCATATTCTGTGTGGAGAATGCGCTGCATGCCAAGGACGTGGGCGAGTAAAAACTGTGGAGACCGTGTGTTACGAAATTATGCGGGAAATTATCCGTGTATATCATTTGTTTAGCAGTGAGCAGTTCGTAGTCTATGCATCACCCTTGGTAGCGGAATATCTGATTAACGAGGAATCTCACGGATTATTGCCGGAGGTTGAAATGTTTATTGGTAAGCGGGTACAAGTGAAAACCGAACAGTTTTATAATCAAGAACAATTTGATGTGGTGGTTATGTAATCCTTCGGTATGATGATGCGGTTAAGGTTCAAAATAGCACCGCATTGAAAGGCGCCAATGCGGTGCTGTTAGAATAATGTAAAAATGTCATCGTTATTGAAAATAAAAAATCTGCACCTTAATTGGTCGGCGTAAAGGCGACTTTTAGGTGCAGATTGTTTTTACCTATTTTTATTGTCTAATCATTAGGCAATCGTTAACTGTCCTGCATATAAAATAAAGTAACGCAAGCACAACACGCCGATTAGGTCGAAAATAGACACTAATATGATAAAGTTGCGGTTATATTTCAAGCGGTCGCTGACGAACAGATTTGCGATTAATGGAATTAAAATACCGATAAAGAATACTCCAATCCAAAATACCGCTCCCCAGAATCCCGACAATGCATTGTGTAATGCAACGACTTTTTGCCCGCCACCGAAGTATAAACCTACGAAGAAGCACACTAATAACCCAAGCTCAGTCACCATAATCGGCACTTCAAATTTATGGATGAAGTGGGATTCGTGAGAATCGCCTTTAAGTTTGCCGGCAATTAAAATGATCAAGAAGGTTGCAGCGATACCAGACGAGGTCCCCGATGCTAGGAACAATGCAGGTAGTACAGGATTGTTTAACATCGGATAGCTGATTAATGCGGAAAGCAAGAAACCAGTATATGCACCAAGCACGGCCGCTAATACAAAAAGCAAGACTTCTACTACACCAACCATGCGCTCAAGCATTGGTATAACTTTTAGGGCAAAGCTAAGTTTTGGTAAAAAACGATTAATCAAAGCAGCGATTTCATTTTTGAAAATCACTATGCCCCATGCCACTAAAAACAGCATATAAACTTGGAACAGCATTACCCCCATTGACATAACGGAGTTGAATTGATAGTTAAACATCAATTTCCAGAATGTCCAAGGACGAGCCAAGTGGAAAATTAATAGGGTTAAACCGATTAAAGTCGGGATAGATCCTAAAATGACACCGGCTCGAATAATCCAGTTTTGGTTGGGATTTTCGAGTTTATGGCTGCGTTTGTAAGCGATAGCTAATTGTACGGCTCCGGAGGAAATACCGAGTAGAAACAAGTAGATCGCAATGGTTGAATCCCATACGAGATTAGGTGTATGGAATGGCACTGGATAATCTAACGTCATCTTCTAGGCTCCCCATGTTGGAATGGAATATGGTAAAGATTCGGTTGCGTACCTAATTCCACTTTCGTGCGATAAACTGGTTTTTCTTTCACTTTACGTGCCACATCACTCATTGGATCATTCATATCACCAAAGGTAAGTGCTTTGGTCGGACAGGCTTCTACACAAGCAGGTTGTTTGCCGTTAGCAAGGTTCGTGTCGCGACAGAAGTTACATTTATCCGCGGTACGATGTACAGGATGAATGAAACGTACGCGATATGGACAAACCGCGATGCAATATTGGCAGCCTACGCAAAGATCTTTATGTACATCGACAATGCCGGTTTCTTTATCAATAAAAGAGGCACCGGTCGGACAAACTGCCACACAAGGCGCATTTGTGCAATGCTGACAAGATTGACGGAAAAACTCATATTCCTGATTTGGAAATTCGCCGTAAGGTTCGCTGCGTAAAATTTCCAAGCGGGATACGCCTTCGGGTACATGATTGGTTTCGCGACAAGCATCCATACAGGCCGTACAGCCGATACAAGCCGTTTCATCGTGCACCATAGCGTAACGTTTTGGTTTATCCGCCTTTTCTTCTTTTGCTAAAGAAGTGATGGATGTTCCCGTCATAAGGATTACCGCCCCCATGCCGGAAACAAAGTTTCGGCGTGAGCAAGCTGTCATTGTTTATCCTTTTGTTCGGTTGAAGATTGTTTATCTGCGTTTTCCTGTGCGGCTTTACGTTTTTGTTGTTCACCGTGACAATCAACACAAAGTTTTACGCGTTCTTTGGGTTTAATGCCTTTCATTGCTTCGTCTTTTGGGTGAAGGGTGTGACAACTTGCACAAGGCAATTTCATTGCGTGGACATCATGTGCCCAAAGTTTTTCGCGTAATTTATCCGGTTGGTGACAAGCAAAACACACTTGGTTTTGTTCTTGTGCTGAATACATTGGTTTTTTATCGCCAAAAATATCCCCGTCAAAACGCATTACATCTTTCGCACCACGACGGTGATCTTCAGAGATATTACCGTGACAGCTGACACAAGTAATAGGTTTACCGTTGTTCGGGTTCTTTTGATTTAAGTGTGCACCGTGAAATTTACCAAAGTGCAATTCACCGCCGGATTGATCCAAGGTTTGGTTTTTATCAACCTTGTCGAATTTGTGACATTTTGCACAATATTGATTCGGGTCACGCTGATTGTCTAATTGCGGCTGATAGGTTTTTGCCTCGTCATCTTGCGCGTGAACAAACATTGGTACAGAAGCGGCAAGCGCGATAACGGTGGCTGCTTTTACCATGTTGCGAAGTAAAGAAGTTAAATTCATTTGGGTTACCTCAAATTTTTCGTTAAAAACGACCGCACTTTTATGCACAAAAGTGCGGTGATTTTTCTTATTGTTTTGTTGCGGTATCTTCAGCTAATTTGCCGGAGGCTTTCGCTTCTTTTTCCCATTGAGGTACAACAGTTTTTAAGAATTCTTCTTTGGCTTTACGTTCTTTTTCAATATCAATGCCCATCACTTTCCAGGCTTTTTCCGCAGTAGAAATATCAGGCACTTCAACCGGTGTTTTCACGTTATGTTTGGTTAAAATAACCGCTAGTTTTGCACGAGCATCAGCGGCTTTGTCTAAACCGGAACCTAATACGCGAAGCATTACATCAGGTGCGTGCATGTGACCACCGTGACTTGCTGCTGCGTAGTCCCAACGCCATTGAGCGTGACGGATATCCATTAAAGCA
>NZ_DBHLAM010000004.1:0-22852 GCF_057314195.1 Rodentibacter sp.
CTTCCCCATGTGAGAGTAGGGCACCGCCAGGTAGATATGGAATGAACCCCGGTCACAAGGCCGGGGTTTTTTATTGGTTAAAAACGGCAAAAGGGGAGAAAGACAGACAGCTCCAATGCGGTGCTCAAGCCGATGTTCAATTCTGTAGCTTAATGCGGTGCTGAAATCACAATGCGTTTAACCTTTCTTTTTTCGCTTCGCTGGATTATCAATGACGCTTTGGGTGAATTTTGCTAAACTGACGCAAATTTTTCCTCTTATAAACGAATGAATTATCAGCAAGAAATCAACCAGATCTTCTCTATTGATGGTGCGCTAGGCCGAGCGATTAAAGGTTTTCGTCCTCGAATCGAACAATTGGATATGGCGCAATTCGTAGGCGAGACAATTCGGAATAAATCCTCACTTGTGATTGAAGCGGGAACCGGCACTGGTAAAACTTTTGCTTATCTTGCGCCCACATTGCTCGCCGGGAAAAAAACGATCATCTCCACAGGTTCTAAAAATCTTCAAGATCAATTATTTAATCGTGATCTACCGGCAATTAAAAAGGCACTTAATTTCACCGGCAAAATTGCTTTATTAAAAGGTCGTGCTAATTATCTTTGCCTTGAACGCTTAGAACAAGTGATTGCGCAAGGCGTACTTGGAGATAAATCAGTATTGGCAGATTTAGCTAAAGTACGCAAATGGAATAACGGCACGCAAACCGGCGATTTTACCGAATGTATTGAACTTGCCGAAGATAGTTCAATTATTTCCCAGTTGACCAGTACCGCCGAAAGTTGTTTAGGTACGGATTGTCCCAATTATGCTGAATGTTATGTAGCAAGCGCACGAAAAAAAGCCCTCAATGCGGATCTCGTTGTGGTTAATCATCATTTATTTTTTGCCGATATGGCGGTGAAAGAGAGTGGCTTCGGCGAGTTGATTCCAAATGCGGAAGTGATTGTATTTGATGAAGCGCACCAATTGCCCGATATTGCGAGTCAATATTTCGGACAATCTTTAACTTCACGACAATTATTTGATTTATGCAAAGATATTAATATCGTTTACCGTACTGAATTAAAAGATATACGGCAGCTCGGTAGTGCATCCGATACTTTGCTTAAAGTGGTGCAAGATTTTCGTTTATTGCTCGGTGAAGGCAATAATGCACGCGGAAATTGGCGTGAATTGTATACTCAAAGCGCGGTCAAAAAAGCCTTTGAATTATTGCAGGAAAAAATCGAATTTATTTCCGAAGTGGCTAAATTGGCTTTAGGGCGTTCGCAAACATTAGATAATATTTTTGAACGTATCGAATCCGTTAAAAACCAACTTAAACGATTGACGCAAACCAATATCACTGGGTATTGTTATTGGTATGAGAGCAATGGGCGTCAATTCGCCTTACATATTACGCCGTTAACCGTCGCAGATAAATTCGGCGAGCAAATGGCAGCAAAAGAAGCTGCATGGATTTTTACTTCGGCGACGCTTGAAGTCGGCGGAACCTTCAAGTATTTTTGTCGACGTCTCGGCATCGAAAATGCTGTGCAGAAAGTTTTGCCGAGCCCGTTTAATTACCCTGAACAATCCCTGCTTTGCGTGCCACGTTATTTACCGAATGCCAATCAAACGCACACCTTAAAATTCCTTGGCGCAATGCTTCTGCCTGTAATTGGAGCGAATAACGGGCGTTGTTTTGTGCTTTGCACTTCCTATTCTATGATGCGCGGCTTGGCGGAATATTTCCGTGAAAATAGCGAGCTTTCCATTCTTTTACAAGGTGAAACTTCGAAAGGCAAATTATTGGAACAATTCATTCAAGAGCCGCATAGCGTACTAGTGGCGACTTCCAGTTTTTGGGAAGGCGTGGATGTGCGTGGCGATGCGCTTTCTTTGGTGATCATCGATAAATTGCCGTTCACTGCACCGGATGAACCACTGTTGAAGGCTCGCATTGAAGATTGTCGTTTGCAAGGTGGTGATCCTTTTTACGAGATTCAAATGCCTGAAGCGGTGATTATGCTCAAGCAAGGCGTCGGCCGTTTAATTCGCGACGTGACGGATCGCGGTGCGGTCATTATTTGTGACAACCGTCTTGTTATGCGTAATTACGGCAAAATCTTTTTAAAAAGTTTACCTAATTCAAGCCGTACCCGAGATCTCAACAAAGTGATACAATTTTTACAAAATAAATAATTGAGAACATAAATGACGAATTTAACTTTATTGGCGCTGGATACTTCCACTGAAGCTTGTTCTGTCGCGTTATTGTATAACGGTGAAAAAACGTATTTGAACGAATTGGCGCAGCGCACGCACGCTAAACGTATTTTGCCGATGGTTGATGAAATTTTGACAGATTCCGGACTTAAATTGAATCAACTTGATGCATTGGCCTTCGGGCGCGGTCCGGGTAGCTTTACCGGCGTACGAGTTGGGGCGGCTATCGCGCAAGGATTAGCGCTTGGTGCCGATTTACCGGTGATTCCAATTTCCAATTTGACCGCCATGGCGCAAGCGGCTTTTGAACTGTATCAAGCGGAAAACGTGGCCGCCGCGATTGATGCGCGAATGAATGAAGTTTATTTTTCTCAGTTGGTGCGTGAAAAAAAATGTACGGATTTTGGCCAATTTTTTGTTTGGAAAAATCTAATTCCCGAGCAAGTGTGCTCACCCGAGAAAGCACTTGTGCAGCTTGCCAATAGCACCGCATTGAACATCGCTACGAGCACCGCATTGAGAGTTGGTACCGGTTGGAATGCTTATGCGCAATTTGCCACAAAAGGTTTGACAGGTTCGGATATTGAATTGCCGGATGCGCGTTATATGTTGGAATTGGCTCGCGTAGAATGGCTACAACAAAAAACGATTTCGGCGTTGGAGATTGAACCGATTTATTTGCGTAATGAAGTGACTTGGAAAAAATTAGCGGGGCGCGAATAGTTCAGGTTACGGAATAAGGAGAATCTTATGAAAGGAAAAACATACTTGTTGTTAACCGTGCTTTTGTATTTAAGCGGATGCGTTTCGGTGCCGCAAGGTTTAGAAAAAGAACGATTTTCCATCACCCAATATCGTGCAATTTCGCCGCAAGATTTGAATAGCCGTTGTCAATCGGTGCGTTTGGGCGGAAAAATTATGAGTTTTGAGGTTTTGCCGAATAAAACTAAAATCGAAGTGTTGAGTTTACCGGTTTCCGACTATTCCGGCGAACCGCTTGTAGAATCGCAATCAGACGGGCGTTTTATCGCGTATTTGAATGGTTTTATTGATCCGGAAAATTTAAAAGATCGTTATATTACGCTCGGCGGTCAAATAATCGGTAAACAGCAAGGCAACATCGAGCAAGCGAATTATACTTATCCGGTTATTCAAATTGAAAAATATCGCCTTTGGAGATTAACGAAAAGTTATTATTATCCTACTGACGATTGGGATGACTGGGGCTTTTGGGGCTGGCCTCATCGCCCGTGGTACAGCGAGCCGGAAATTCGCTATTATTTAAATTAGATGATAGAATCCGCCGTCAATTTTCCAATATTATAAGGTTAAAAATGGAAAAAATATGGTTTCAAAATTATCCGGAAGGTGCAGAAAAATTTCTGGATACTTCGAAATATGAATCAATTTTAGATATGTTTGACAAAGCGGTGCGCGAACATCCCGATCGTCCGGCATATATTAATATGGGGCAAGTGCTCACTTTCCGTAAATTAGAAGAACGTAGTCGCGCTTTCGCTGCTTATTTACAAAATGAATTTAAATTAAAACGTGGTGACCGCGTGGCATTAATGATGCCGAATTTATTGCAATATCCTATCGCGCTTTTTGGTATTTTGCGCGCTGGTTTAATTGCGGTAAACGTTAATCCGCTTTACACGCCGCGCGAGTTAGAACATCAATTACAAGACAGCGGTGCAGTAGCGATTGTGGTGGTGTCTAATTTCGCCTCGACGCTAGAAAAAGTCGTATTTAACACGAATATCAAGCACGTTATTCTAACCCGAATGGGCGACCAGCTTTCCTTTGGTAAGCGTACCCTAGTGAATTTCGTGGTGAAATACATCAAAAAACTGGTGCCAAAATATAAATTGCCGAATGCGGTGACGTTTCGTGAAGTGCTAAGCATCGGTAAATATCGCCAATATGTACGTCCCGAAGTGGCGCGTGACGACTTGGCGTTCTTGCAATATACCGGTGGCACCACCGGTGTGGCGAAAGGCGCAATGCTTTCACACGGCAATATTATTACTAATGTATTCCAAGCCAAATGGATTGCTGAACCGTTTATCGGTGATCATACTCGCCCGCGTTCGGCGATTCTAGCCCTGCCGCTTTATCATGTGTTTGCCTTAACTGTAAACTGTTTGTTGTTCCTCGAATTGGGTATAACGGCGATTTTGATCACTAATCCGCGCGATATCGACGGTTTCGTCAAAGAGCTGAAAAAGCACCGCTTTGAAGCTATTACCGGTGTGAATACTTTGTTTAACGCGTTGTTAAATAACGAAAATTTTAAAGAAGTGGACTTTTCTGCGTTGAAACTTTCCGTCGGTGGCGGCATGGCGATTCAGCAGTCAGTGGCAACACGTTGGCATGCGTTGACCGGTAGCAGTATTATTGAAGGATACGGTATGACGGAATGTTCCCCGCTGATTGCCGCTTGTCCGGTAAATGTGGTGAAACATAACGGTACTATAGGTGTACCGGTGCCGAATACGGATATTAAAATCCTTAAAGAGGATGGTTCCGAAGCGCAAATCGGGGAGCCCGGTGAATTATGGGTGAAAGGCGAGCAAGTGATGCTAGGCTATTGGCAACGCCCAGAGGCCACTAACGAAGTGTTGAAAGACGGTTGGATGGCGACGGGCGATATCGTAGTGATGGACGAAAGTTACAGTTTACGCATTGTGGATCGTAAAAAAGATATGATTTTGGTGTCTGGTTTTAATGTTTATCCAAATGAGATCGAAGATGTTGTCATGCTCAATTACAAAGTGGCGGAAGCGGTGGCAATCGGCGTGCCGCACGAAGTTTCTGGCGAAACGATAAAAATTTTCGTCGTCAAAAAAGATGAAAGCCTGACTCGCGATGAATTGCGGCAACATTGTCGTCAACATCTGACCGGCTACAAAGTGCCGAAAGAAATCGAGTTCCGCGATGAATTGCCAAAAACCAACGTTGGCAAAATCTTACGCCGCGTGCTACGCGACGAAGAAATCGCCAAACGACCAACACATTAATGCAATAAAATGGGATAGCAATATCCCATTTTTATTCTGACCTAAGAAAAAATTCCATGATAAAAGAATGTCAAAATCCACCGTGTTTTTCTCTGATTAACAGTAACTACGCGTTAGCTGAAGTTTGTCAATCGGCGCGTGAACAAAGCGTGGTCGCGTTAGATACAGAATTTGTGCGTGTCTCGAGTTATTTTCCGAAACTCGGTTTAATTCAACTGTATGACGGTGAGCGTGTATCTTTGATTGATCCTTTAAGCATTACGGATTTTTCGCCTTTTGTGGCATTGCTGAACGATCAAAACGTGCTCAAAATTCTGCACGCTTGCAGTGAAGATTTGTTGGTGTTTTTGCAGGAATTCGACCAACTGCCGCAACCGATTATGGATACACAAATTATGGCGCGTTTTCTTGGTTTGGGAACTTCGGCCGGTTTGGCGAAATTGGTGCGGCAATATTTGAACGTAGACGTGGATAAAGGCGCGACACGTACCAATTGGATGAAGCGCCCATTGTCTGAAAGTCAATTACATTACGCCGCTGGCGACGTGTGGTATTTATTGCCGCTGTATCATCGTTTGCAGCAAGAATTGGCGGCCGGCCCTTGGTTGAATGCGGTGCTGGCGGACTGCGCGCTTGCCTTGACGAAAACGAAAAAATTGCAAGCGTATGATGCGGAAACTGCTTATTTAGATATTCCAAACGCGTGGAAATTGAACCCGTTAGAATTGGCGCGTTTAAAAATTCTCGCCAAATGGCGTCAAGAAGTTGCAATAACGCGTGATTTGGCGCTTTCTTACGTGGTGAAATCCGAGCATTTGTGGAAAGTGGCGAAATACAATCCGCGTAATACCTCCGAAATGTTGGAAATGGGACTCACCAACAACGAAGTTCGCGTGCGCGGTAAAAAGATTTTGCAGCTTTTAGCCCAAGCGCGTCGCATTTCGCCTTATGATTATCCGAAACGCATCGTACGCATCGTAGATGATGCACGTTATAAAAAAGCTATGCGTTTATTACAAGAAAAAGCCTACGAACTTACGCCACAAGGCTTAACGCTGGAAATTTTGGCGAGTAAACGCAGTTTGGAAGAGTTACTCAAATGGGTTTGGTTGTATAACGAACCGCAAGATAAATTGCCGGATTTATTGCTTGGCTGGCGCCGCGAAATCGGTTTGCAGTTGTTGTCGTTGCTCAAATCCATTGAATAGCCATATTTAAAACGTTGAGCCAAAATAGCACCGCATTGAACTCAGCTAGAGTCTGAATGCGGTGCTGTTTTGATGTGTCAATTTGAGTGTCCTTAAAAAATCAAGAAAGCTTAACGAAAAACAAGACAAAATGGCCGCACTTTTATGTCAAAAGTGCGGCCATTGCTGATTAGAATTGACGATTATTGTGTTGCTTGAATTGCCGTTAACGCAATGGTGTAAACGATATCATCAACTAATGCACCACGGGATAAGTCGTTCACCGGTTTGCGCATACCTTGTAACATTGGGCCGATAGAAACTAAATCCGCAGAGCGTTGTACCGCTTTGTAAGTGGTGTTACCGGTATTCAAGTCAGGGAATACGAAAACGGTAGCTTTACCCGCCACAGGGGAGTTTGGCGCTTTAGAACGCGCGACGTCTTCCATCACTGCCGCATCGTATTGTAACGGACCGTCGATAAGTAAATCCGGACGTTTTTCTTTCGCGATACGGGTCGCTTCTTTCACTTTTTCGACATCGGCGCCGCTACCAGAAGTACCGGTAGAGTACGAAATCATCGCCACTTTCGGATCAATACCAAAGGCTTTAGCGGAGTCGGCCGATTGAATTGCAATTTCGGCTAATTGTTCCGCCGTAGGATCCGGATTCACCGCACAGTCACCGTATACCAACACTTGATCCGGTAACAACATGAAGAAAATAGAGGAAACGATTGAACTGCCCGGTGCGGTTTTGATGATTTGCATAGGCGGGCGAATAGTGTTAGCCGTAGTATGAACTGCACCGGAAACCAAGCCGTCCACTTCGTTGGCTTCCAACATCATGGTACCGAGTACCACTGTATCTTCCAGTTGTTCGCGAGCTGCGCTTTCAGTCATGCCTTTCGCTTTACGTAATTCGACTAAACGATTCACATAATTTTCGCGTACATCAGCCGGATTGATAATCGTGATACCTTTACCTAATTGCACACCTTGCGCTTCGGCTACACGTTGCACGGACGCAGGATCCGCCAAAAGAATACATTCGGCGATGCCGCGTTCTGCACAAAGCGCTGCCGCTTTAATGGTGCGAGGTTCGTCGCCTTCGGGAAGAACGATACGTTTTTTGGCAGCACGAGCAAGTTCGGTTAATTGGAAACGGAATGCCGGTGGTGATAAGCGACGTAAACGGGTGGAGCCGGCAACGAGGCCATTGATAAATTCGGCGTCGAATTGCTCGCTCATATAACGTTTAATGCTTTCGATACGTTCTTTGTCATCAACCGGAACTTCAAGATTAAAGCTTTGTAAACTTAATGCGGTTTGCCAAGTATTGCCTTCAATGCGGAAAATCGGCAATTTGCTGCTTTCGAATACGTGTTGGCAAAGTTTGTTGATTTGTGCATCAATTTTGTATCCGCCGGTTAATAACATCCCGCCAATTTCTATGCCGTTGGAAGCCGCAAGTGCTGCCGCGACAATCACATCCGGGCGATCGGCGGAAACTACTAACAAGTTACCAGAGCGGAAATGTTCCACCATGTTTGGTAGGCTTCTGGCGCAGAAAGTGATACCACGAATACGACGATTAATATCGCCTTCATTGATAATAGCCGCGCCTAAGTGTTTTACTAGGTCTATTGCGCGAGTTGCGATTAATTCGGCGGACCAAGGCACGCAAGCAAGGAGTTTGATTGAACCGGTGGCGAATAATTTGGTTAATTCGCTTTCGCTATTATGGCTGTGTTGGAAAGAATCGAAAATTTCGGTTAAGTCCGGACGGGTACGACCGGATTCGTCAATCGGTGCGTTAAATTTATTGATCACGACACCTAATAAATTCGGGTTGTTTTTGCCGCCAAATAATGAGGCAGCCGCTTCTACACGTTCTTTTAACTCCGCCGGAGTTTCGGTTGCAGGCGCTGCCACTAAAATGATTTCGGCGTCTAATGCTTGGGCGATTTCGTAGTTAATGCTATTGGCATAGCCGTGCTTGCGGGTCGGGATTAAGCCTTCGACCACTACAATTTCGCTGTTTTTCGTCAGTTGTTGGTGATTTTCAACGATTTTTTCTAATAATACATCGGATTGGTTTTGACCGATTAGTGATTCCGCCACGCTAAGCATAAAGGGTTCGGCGGTTTCCAATGCGGTGCTGGTACGAATGATGGAGGTTGTTCGATCTAATTGATCTTCTCCGGAGTTCGGTTGAGAAATTGGTTTCATAAAACCAACTTTCGCGCCTTTTTGTTCCAAAGATTGGATTAAGCCGAGACTAACGCTGGTCAAGCCTACACCGGCGCTGATGGGAATAAGGATAATTGTACGGGACATAATAAACCTTAACTTGATTGAGTTATAAATAAAAACTGCCGAAAAAATTCGGCAGTTTGGAGTGAAATTAGAAACAAAGTTTTGCGGTGTCTTGTGCGATCACTAATTCTTCGTTAGTTGGAAGTACCATCGCAATCGGCGATCCTTCTTTGGTGATGATGCCTTCATTACCGAAACGCGCTGCAAGATTACGTTCTTGATCAATTTGGTAACCGAAAAGTTTTAAGTGATTTAAGGTGATTTCACGCACATGAGCTGAATTTTCGCCGATACCGCCGGTAAATACGATGGCATCTAAACGTTCACCGATTACCGCCATGTAAGAACCGATATATTTGGCTAAACGGTAGCAGTAAACATCTAATGCGCGTTTTGCTGGGATTTCTTTTTCATAATTATCTTCCGCGTAACGGCAGTCGCTGGTGACTTCGGTTAAACCTAAAAGACCGGATTTTTTGGTTAATGTAGTTTCGATTTCTTCTACCGACATACCGAGCGTGTTGTGCATGTAAAACATAATTGCCGGGTCAATATCACCGCAACGGGTGCCCATTACCAAACCTTCTAATGGTGTTAAGCCCATGGAGGTATCGATACATTGGCCGTGACGAATGGCAGATACAGAACCACCGTTACCCAAATGGCAAGTGATGACGTTAACTTTATCTTCGGCAATGCCTAAACGTTTCGCCGCTTCACGGCTGACAAAATAGTGGCTGGTACCGTGTGCACCGTAGCGACGAACGCCGTGTTCTTTATATAAAGAGTACGGAAGCGCATAAAGGTAGGCTTCTTCCGGCATAGTTTGATGGAATGCAGTATCGAATACGACGACATTTTTGTCTTTTAAATGCGGGAATAATTTAAATGCTTCACGAATACCGATTAAGTGCGCTGGGTTGTGTAACGGAGCGAATTGAATGGCGTTTTCGATTTCGTTTACCACGTCATCCGTTACGATCATTGATTTGGTTAACTTTTCGCCGCCGTGAACGATACGGTGACCGATTGCGCAAATTCCGTTTTGTAGTTCAGCATCTTTGCTGAAAATATTTTTTACGATGAAGTTTAACGCTTCCGCGTGCGCTGCACCGGCGCCTAAGTCCGCTTGTCCTTTTTCACCGTGCAATTTCCATTTAATACGTGCTTCCGGCAAATAGAACGCTTCGGCTAAACCTGATAATTTTTCATCACCTGAAATCGGATCAAGGATGGAGAATTTTAATGAGGAGCTACCGCAGTTAAGAATAAGAACAAGTTTTGACATAATAAACCCATTATATTTAGTTGACGGAAATTTGCCGTGCTCGAATAAATCGGCTGAAGCAAACCAAAAAAACGTGCATAGAATACACCTTTTAAGTAATAAAATAAATTCATAGCGAAAGAAAAAAAACGGCTTCAAGCATCGCAAAGCGAATATTCGATGAGATAGTAAGTTGCGGCGGATTGGCGTATTATAGGCACTGTTATTTTAAGGGTGTTTTTATGTCATTTTTTTCGGTTTTTAAACAAGGGCAAACCTATCTCAATACTTGGCCACAAGAGGCTAAATTAGGCATGATTTTTCCGGAAAATCGAGTGATGAAAGCGACGCGTTTTGCGCAGAAAACCATGCCGATCATCGCTGTGTTTTCTGTTGTGTGGCAACAGCTTTATGCCAAATCGGATTTAATGGCGTTTTCGCTCGCAATAACAACGGCATTTTTGGCCTTGTTGATTCCCTTGCAAGGGCTTTATTGGTTAGGTAAACGCGCCGCTTCACCGTTGAAAGCGCAAAGTGCGGCTTGGTTTTATCATATTTGTGAACGTTTGAATAAAATTCATGAACCTTTGCCTTTGGTGCAAGGGCAACCGACATACCAACATTTGGCCGAAGTTTTAAAGAAAGCGCAAAATCGATTGGATCGTGCATTTTGGCAGGAGCTCTGACTGAATCTACATGCCGAATTAATCTTACGCAAACGTTTTCTTTTTTACTTTATTTTTTGTAGAATACCGCAGCTGCTTAGGCAGCTCTTTTTTATTGAGAGATTTTTTAATGATTGATTACATTATTATTGGCATCATCGCTTTTTCTATTATCGTCAGTTTACTGCGCGGTTTTGTACGCGAAGTGCTGTCCCTTGCCAGCTGGGTGGTGGCGTTTATCGTCGCCAGCCAGTTTTACCCATCTCTTGCTGCTTATTTGACTCAAATCGACTCCTTATATATTCGTAACGGCACAGCGATTGGGATCTTATTTGTATTGACGTTAATCGTCGGCGCCATCGTTAATTTTGTGATCGCCCAGCTAGTAGATAAAACCGGTTTAACCGGTACCGATCGTGTGTTAGGTGCGGCTTTCGGTTTATTGCGTGGTGTGTTAATTGTGGCTGCCGTTTTATTTTTCTTGGATACCTTCACCAATTTTGAACAAACCGAGTGGTGGAAAGAATCAAAATTGATTCCGCACTTCGGCTTTATTATCGAATGGTTTTTTCAACAGCTTCAACAAAGTTCCAGTTTCTTAAATTCAACACTTAATCAATAAGGGTCATGAAATGTGTGGTATTGTCGGGATTATCGGTCAAAATCCGGTTAATGAATCTATTTATGCAGCGTTAACGTTGTTGCAACATCGCGGACAAGATGCCGCGGGTATCGTCACAGTGGACGATGAGAATCGCTTCCGTTTGCGCAAAGCCAATGGCTTGGTCAGTGACATTTTCAGACAAGAACATATGTTACGCTTACAAGGCAATGCCGGCATGGGGCACGTACGTTATCCGACAGCGGGCAGTTCCAGCGTCTCGGAGGCACAACCATTTTATGTCAATTCGCCTTACGGCGTAACGTTGGTACATAACGGCAATCTCACCAATTCCGCCGAACTCAAAGAAAAAGTGTTTAAAAGCGCACGTCGTCATGTCAACACTAATTCCGATTCTGAGCTGTTGCTTAATATTCTCGCTAATCACCTCGACAACATTCCGCAAGATCATCTTGATCCGCAAGATATTTTCTACGCAGTGAGCAAAACCCACAAAGATGTGCGCGGCGCCTATGCTTGCTTGGCGATGATTATCGGTCACGGCATGGTAGCGTTTCGCGATCCCTTTGGTATTCGACCGCTGGTTTTGGGTAAACGCGAAGAAAACGGTCAAACCGAATATATGTTCGCGTCGGAAAGCGTGGCGTTAGATGTCGCCGGTTTTGATTTCGTGCGCGATGTGGCGCCGGGCGAAGCGGTTTACGTGACTTTCGACGGCAAGCTTTACGCACAACAATGCGCCGTCAATGCGGTACTAAATCCGTGCATCTTTGAATATGTCTATTTTGCCCGGCCGGATTCTATTATGGACGGTGTATCCGTGTACGCCGCACGCGTTCATATGGGCGAAAAACTCGGCCAAAAAATCGCACGTGAATGGCAGAATGAACTGGAAAATATCGATGTGGTGATTCCCGTACCGGAAACGTCCACCGACATTGCGTTACAAATCGCCAACGTTTTAAACAAGCCGTATCGCCAAGGTTTTGTAAAAAACCGTTACGTAGGGCGCACCTTTATTATGCCGGGGCAGGCGCAACGTATCAGTTCCGTGCGTCGGAAACTCAATACCATCAAAGCGGAATTTAAAGATAAAAATGTGTTGTTGGTGGATGATTCCATTGTGCGTGGCACCACTTCCGAGCAAATTGTGGAAATGGCGCGCGCGGCCGGCGCGAAGAAAATTTATTTCGCCTCCGCCGCACCGGAAATTCGTTATCCGAACGTGTACGGCATTGATATGCCGAGCAAAGACGAATTGATCGCTTATGGTCGCGATGTCGATGAAATTGCGAAATTGATCGGCGTGGATAAATTGGTGTTCCAAGATTTGAGTGCGCTCACCGAATCCGTGCAACAAGAAAATCCGGCAATTCAAGGCTTTGATTGTTCCGTCTTCACCGGTGAATACGTAACCGGCGATATCACGCCGGAATATCTCGACAATATCGCTTTGCAACGCAATGATGGCGCGAAGAAAATGCGTGAAAAAGACGCCACAAATTTAGAAATTCATAATGAAAGGTAAGAAAAAGTGCGCTGATTGATTTAACCGTCAGTTTGTATTTGAAGGTCAAAAATAGCACCGCATTGGGAGCGCTCCCAATGCGGTGCTGTTTTTAACGTTGAATTAAATAACGCAACTTGGTGCCATCCTGTTCCACACTCAATAAGGTGTAGCCGTGGTTTTTAGTGTCCACCGGGATATTGTTGATGGATTGCGCGCAGTCGCTTAACAGTTCCAGAATTTCGCCTTTTTGTAGCTGTGGCATCGTCTCTAGCATGACGATTGCCGGGTACGGGCAAGGTTCGCCTAGCGTGTCTAAGGTATAATCCGGGGTAATGTCTTGCGGATCTTTATCTAATTTTTGAACAACGGTAAATGCCATAATATTTCCTTTTTTGTTGATGAAGAATAAATTACGCGCCACAGCCATTTATTGGCGTTTGAGCGCTCGCGAGTTTTGCTTTCGCTTTGGTAAGGAAGCGTTTTTCCCACCAAATCACGGCGACTAAGCAGAGAATTAGTAAACCGTAGTTCACCAATAACCCGCCGACCGGACCGAATTCTTTCAGTAAGTTGAGCTTTTCGTAATCAAGCGCCAGTAACGGTGCTAAATCATCCCAGGCGTATGCCAAATAAGTGGAACCGACCACATTGCCTACGCCGACCCACATGAAATGTACTTGACCTTCCATTGAACGATACATCCAGCCGGTTTCGCAGCCACCCGCCAGCACGATGCCGAAGCCGAACAATAAGCCGCCGATAATGGCGTTTGGACCTGCCCACATGATTTTCGGTGATACGCCGAGTTGAATGTAACTAAATACGCCGATGGTGCCCACGATAATGCCGAAAATAATTGCTTTCGCCATATAAGCGCGGCCGGTTACCCAAAGATCACGGAAGGCTGAAGTGAAGCAGATTTGTGCCCGTTCGATTAGCAAGCCGAAAGCTAAACCACACAGCATGGCGAAGCCGAGTTTGACGGATTGGGCCATCACATAAAGGGACGCGATGAGATAGATGAAAAACACCGCTATGCCAAGCCAAAAACGGCGTTGGGCTTTTTTCGGGTCGTTTTCCTGTAATTTAGCTGCCCCTTTTTTTAGTTCCAGTTTTACGCGGAACATAGGAAGAAGCGTAAATTTCACACCTACATAAGAACCAACTGCGGTAGCGATGGTAAAAAACCAGGCATGCACGGAAAATTGCGGAATTCCGGTAAACAGTGAAGCGAGGTTACACCCCATCGCCAAACGTGCACCGAAACCGGCCAGAGCACCGCCAATTAAGGCTTGAGCAATACGGCGTTTATGCGGCTGGTTACGCCATTTGACGTTGTTTGCCCACAATGCAGCGGAAATACAACCGGCGAACATACCAAGAATCATCACTCCATCGACACGGGTGAAAATGGTACCTTGCATACCGATGATTTTGTAATAACTCCAATCGGATACATCCACGCCAAGCGCCTGCAAGGCGTGTCCGCCCCAACGGGTAAATTCCCCCGTTACCGCCCAATAAGTGCCGGTTACGCCGAAATAATAGGCGGAAATTACCCCCGCTGCGATTACTGCTACGACAGGGTTCCAATATTTAATCAGATAATTTTGTTTGAATTGTTGCAAAATCTCTTTCATAGAAAACCTTAAAGATTGAATAGAAAATTTGCAAGAAAGGTATAAATAATGTGAAAAAAGAGGAGTTCATCATTTTCCTATACACAAAACTTGCGACATAAGACAAATGGATTGTCGGGCGACATGATAGCATCATTTGCCTTTAAAGAATAGAAGCGCGGTTTACCGTTAACATAAAAAGGTAACCGCGTGGTTTGCTTGTTGAGATATTAGGCCGGATTATCAATATCCTTAAATTCCACCACCAAACCGTATTCTTTGGCTAGCCATTGCCCCAAGGCTTGAATGCCGTAACGTTCAGTGGCGTGGTGGCCGGCGGCGAAGAAATGAATGTTTTGCTCACGTGCGGAATGAATTGTTTGTTCCGACACTTCGCCGGTAATAAATGCGTCACAACCTTGTGCTGCAGCCAGATCGATATAGCCTTGACCGCCTCCGCTGCAAAGGCCGATTTTGCGGATTAATTGCGGCCCGTTAAGACAAGCCAGCGGTTTGCGATTTAATGCGCGTTCAATGCGGTGCTCAAACGCGACTCCGTTTAACGGTTCGCGCAGTTCGCCCCAAACGGGAATACTCACCGCGCCGCTTTCGAGCGGTTGGAGATTTTCAATGCCGAGCAATGCAGCAAGTTGCGCGTTATTGCCCAGTTCGGGATGTACGTCTAACGGCAAATGATAAGCGTATAAATTAATATCGTTTAGCAGTAAGGTTTTAATCCGCTTTCCCTTCATGCCGCGAATGCACGGATTTTCGTTTTTCCAAAAATAGCCATGGTGTACCAGCACCGCATCGGCACCTTGTGCCGCGGCATAATCAATCAGCGCTTGGCTTGCCGTTACGCCGGTGACAATCTTTTGGATCTCTGCTTTGCCTTCTACTTGCAAGCCGTTTGGTGCGTAATCGTTGATGCCGTTAGAATTGAGTTTGCACTTGAGAATATGTTCGAGTTCGAGATTGTTCATGCTCTGTCGGAAATGAGAAAAAGGTGGGCTATGTTACGAAATTTCCTGAGACATTTCAAAAAAAAATGGCTAGTGCGAAAAGTTGGGGGAAGTGCACTAGCCAAGTTTCATTACTATCTAGTATCTAAAACGAGATTCATTATATATAAATTTATATAATGAGCAACAGAAATTTACGAAATGATAAAAAATAAATAAGAAATTTTTGTAAAGCTTGATTTTGATCATAAAAATACACTTATTTAGTCGACAATTTAAATGAAAAAACCGCCTTTTAAGGCGGTGGATATGTTGTGCAGTTTTAGTTATTTCTGACTTATCACTTCTTCTTGACAGTGCGGGCATTCCATTAAGTACTCTTGCTTGTTGTGTACGATGTAATGCCCCATTTTTTTCGCTTTGGTGTCGAGGTATTTGGTGTTGTAGCGATTTTCGCCCACATTGAGCGGAACGCGCTCCACCACATTGATACCCGCTTGTTTCATGGTATCCACTTTTTGCGGATTATTTGTCATTAGACGCACTTTTTTCACACCGAGCAATTCGAACATATCGGCGCACACCGCAAAATTCCGTTCGTCCGCTTTAAATCCAAGGGCGAGGTTGGCCTCGATGGTATCCATACCTTGATCTTGCAAAGCATAGGCACGAATTTTATTAATCAAGCCGATGCCACGACCTTCTTCCCGGTGATAAATCAACACGCCGCGTCCTTCTTCTTGAATTTGGCGTAGCGCCGTGGCAAGTTGAAAACCGCAGTCGCACTTTAAGCTGTGCAACGCGTCGCCGGTTAAACATTCGGAGTGGATACGCGCTAAAACCGGTTCTTCTTCGTTCGAAATATCGCCCATTACCAACGCGACGTGTTCTTTTTTGCTATCCGGCAATTCAAAGCCCACTATTTTAAAAATGCCGTATTCAGTGGGCAGGTTGGCTTGCGCGACCCGTCGAATTTTTGCCATAAAGTTGTCCTTCTTCGTTTTCGATTCTGTTAAAATGCGCACTTCATTTTTATTCTTAAGGAGCGCTTATGTTTAAAAGGCTGTCATTATATATGTTATTACTTTGTCTTGTACCGTTTTTTGTTTGGGGATTTTCCTATCGATGGCATGGCAACGGCCAATTAAATGAAGCCGATTATTGGTTGTATTTGCTCACCGAAACAGGCAGTGCGCCTTATGCGCTTATTACTTGTGCGTTGTTTGCGCTTGTTTTTCGCTTCTTATTTCGTAGCCGTAAACAATGGCTTTTCGCCGTGACGGTGATGGCGCTTTCGGTGGCGGCCACACAAGCCTTGAAAACCGGCTTGAAAGCGGTGTTTCAAGAACCGCGTCCGTTTGTTACGTATTTGGCAGAGCAAAACAATAGCAGCACAGAAAGTTTTTATCAAAATGAGCGCGCTCAACGGGCATTAATTGCTAAAGACTTTTATTCCCAAACGGGTACGCCCGCTTGGTTAATTCACCATTATGAAAACGAAACCGGCTATTCGTTTCCGTCCGGTCATACTCTTTTTGCGGCAACCTGGTTAATGTTGGCAGTTGGTTTTATTCAATTGACGGGTAATCGTAGCAGAGCGGCGAAATTGTTGATCGGTGCGATGTTGGCATGGAGTTTATTGATGCTAATCAGCCGCCTACGTCTCGGTATGCATTATCCGATCGATTTATTGGTGGCGATAATTACGGCTTGGTTAGTGAATGTAATTATTTTCGGCTTTTTACTGAAAAAACGATCTTTGTCATAAATTTTAATAAAACGTGCGGTTAGAATTCTCGTCAATTTTAACCGCGTTTTTTAAGGAGAGGCTATGTACTACGGTTTAGACATCGGCGGCACTAAAATTGAACTCGCCGCGTTCAACGAAAAATTAGAAAAATTATATTCCGAACGCGTGGCGACACCGAAAACGGATTACGATGAATGGCTTGATACTATTGTGGAGTTGGTTAAGCGCGCCGATGCACGTTTCGGTGAACGCGGCAGCGTGGGGATGGGCGTACCGGGTTTTGTTAATCAGCAAACCGGTTTGGCGGAAATCACGAATATTCGCGTGGCCGATAATAAACCGATTTTACGTGATCTGTCCGAACGCTTGGGGTGCGAAGTACGAGCGGAAAATGACGCGAACTGTTTCGCCTTGTCTGAAGCGTGGGACGAGGAAAATCAACAGTACCCGAGCGTGCTCGGTTTAATTCTCGGTACAGGCTTCGGTGGCGGTTTCGTGATTAACGGCAAAGTGCATTCCGGTCAAGTGGGCATGGCAGGCGAATTGGGACATTTGCAGCTCAATTATCACGCATTGAAATTACTCGGCTGGGATAAGGCGCCGATTTATCCGTGCGGTTGCGGCAACACGGCTTGTTTGGATACTTATCTTTCCGGTCGCGGCTTTGAAATGCTGTATCGCGATTTAAAAGGCGAGGCGCTTTCCGCTCGCGAAATTATTGATGCGTTCTATCGCGGCAAAGAAAGTGCGTTGGATTTTGTGACACTTTTTGTGGAACTTGCAGCCATTTCAATCGGCAATATCATCACCGCATTTGACCCGCATATGATTGTGCTCGGCGGTGGTTTATCGAATTTCGATTATCTTTACGAAGCCTTACCGAAAGCGCTTCCGCCGCATTTAATGCGTAGCGCCAGAGTGCCGCCGATAAAAAAAGCCAAACACGGTGATTCCGGTGGTGTACGCGGTGCAGCAGCGCTATTCTTAGGCAAATGATTTTCTTTACATTGAAAACAAAAGCGATGCCAATGCGGTGCTAAAAGCGAAGGTCATTTCAATGCGGTGCCGGTTGGCGCTTTTGTTTTTTTTACCGAACGCAAAAGGATTTTATTTTTGAGTAAAACTTTTAATTTCGAGGAATGTGTAGCAAATGCACAAAATGATTGGCGAGTGAAATATAAGTTTGTATGAAAATAGCACCGCATTGAGAGCGATTCCAATGCGGTGCTATTTTGTGAGGGTAATTTTCGTTTGTGCGTTTGTTCGATAATTTCGTTCCGCATGTTATTTGGTTAAATTTCGACAAGTCAAAAAATAATAGGAGAATACGGAAATTACTACGCAAGCGCCCATGGTGTAAAGCATTGGTGCGGCGCTGTCCATTTTCATCATCGCGACCAATGTGCCCATTAATGCGCCGATAGCGAAACGTACACTACCTACCAGGGAATTTGCGGTGCCCGCCATATTCGGAAATTTTTCTAAAATCGATGCCATGGCGTTCGAAGAAATCAACGGGTTTTGTCCAACGAAAAATGCCACGCCGAGCGCTATCGACCAAAAGCCTAGATTAAAAAGTGCGCTCAAAACCAGCCACATTCCGGCTAAAAATTGAATGGTAATACCGATACGTAGCATAGTTTCTGCGCCAAATTTCAATACAAAACGTCCGTTTAGGAAGGAGGCGAAAGTCATAATCGCGATATTAAGCATAAAGAAATAACCGAATTCATCCACCGCAATACCGTAAATACCGATATATACGATAGAGCCAGCCGTCAAAAAGGCAAACAATCCGCCAAAGCCGAAAGAGGCGGCGAACATATAACCCAGCACTTCTTTTTGTTTCCATAAAGCCATGAAGTTCCGTGCGATGATATTGAGGCGTAGCGGAATGCGGTTTTCTTTTTTATGGGTTTCGGGAATGATGAAAAAGACCAATAGCGCCGATAATGCGCCCATAAATGACATGACATAGAAAATTGCGTGCCAGTGGACATATTTCACGATGTACCCACCGATTACCGGTGCGATGAGTGGTGCTATCATAAACACCAGCGTGATGGTGGACATGACTTTAGAGAGTTCGTTTTTGCTAAATAAATCGCGTAATAATGCACCGGAAAGTACGACCGGCGCAGCACCGAAAAAGCCTTGTACAAAGCGAAGGGTGATGAAATTGCCGATAGTATTGATTTCCGTCAGAATTAAGGCGGTAATTGCACTGATAATAACGCCGAGCAAAATAATCGGTTTACGTCCGAAGCTATCGCCGAACGGTCCCCAGAATAATTGACCGAACGCCATGCCGTAAGAAAATGCGGTAAGCGTATGTTGTACCTGTTCAGGACTGATGTTGAGATCTTCGGCGATAGCTAAAAATGACGGCAGATACATATCTACGCCGAAGGGTGGCAACATAGATAAAATACCGAGGGTGGCAATAAAAATAAAACCGGGTTTGATTTTTTTGTTCATTTATTTCACCAAATTTTCAATTTCTTCGGGCGTTAACGGACGAAATTCGCCTTCTTGCAAGGATTCGTCTAATACTACGTCGCCGATTTTCCAACGATGAAGGCCGATGACTTTATTACCGAGTGCGGCAAACATGCGTTTTACTTGGTGATAACGCCCTTCGGAAAGGGTGAGATTAACGTTGTAATCATCAAGAATTTCCAGTTTCGCCGGTTTGGTTGGCGTTTTTTCGCCGCGCAATAAAATGCCTTCGGTGCAAGCTTGCGCATAATGCGTTTCCACGGGATCGGCAAGCGTGACGAGATAGGTTTTTTCGCAATGATGTTTCGGCGAGGTGATGCGGTGTGACCACTGCCCGTCATCGGTTAATAGCACGAGCCCGGTGGTATCAACATCCAAGCGCCCCGCGCTGTGTAATTTGCCGGTGAGCGGGTAGTCGAAAAATTGATAAATATTCTGGTAATCGCCGTCATCGTTGGAACATACGTAGCCTTGTGGTTTATTCAGCATAAAATATAGTCCTTCGTCAAGCCAGCCGAGTAATTCCTCTTCAAAATAAATTTGGTCTTTCGATGAAACTTGGCGCGCACCGCTTTTTTCAATTTCTCCGTTAATTTTGACTATGCCTTGGCGAATGGCTTTAGTGGCTTGGGAACGGGTTAGGCCGGTGTTTTCGGCGATAAATTTGTCTAGTCGCATAGGGTCTCTGTGATGAATTCTGGATGTTTTGTTACGAGGAAATATGAACGGAATGGTTATTCGAATGCCATTTCTTTTATTCTCAATTCAGTACCGTTTTGTCGCTGCAAATGAGGACTACCGCATTGAGGGCAGATGTCGTGGTGCGCTTGAATTTCTACTTGTTTTTCGCATTGCCAGCACCAAGCGAGGGCAGGAATTTCGATAAGGTGAAGCGTGCAACCTTCGGCTGGTGTGCCTTGGCAGCTGATGTCGAAGCAAAATTTCAATGCATCCGGTTCCACACACGAAAGTGCGCCAATTTCCAACCAAAGTTCGGTGACTTTTTTTATATGATGGGTTTTACATTGCTGTTCTACGATTTCCAATATATTTTGGCAAAGGGAAAGTTCGTGCATAAATCCTCCGAATTTATTGAGCGCTTATTTTAGGAAAATGTTTGGGTGCGTGGCAAATATATTGAGAAGATTGCTTGATACGCTGCAAAAAAGTGAGCTTAAATAACAGCACCGCATCGGAACTGCTTCCAATGCGGTGCTGTTTTAGTATAGCGCACTCTTTTTTGAGAGAACGATTTATTTCGCCGCTTTCAGTTCTTGATAATATTGTTCGTAATATTGAATGGCATCGCCCACATCATCTTGCCAATGGCTGGTTTTTAACACTTCAGCGGTAGGGTAAATTGCCGGATCTTCGGTGATTTCTTTCGGCAATACTTTTTTCGCTTCAAGGTTGGCGGTTGGATAACCGATGGCAAGGGTTAATTTTTCGGCCGCTTTCGCACCTAACATATAGTTAATCAGTTTGTGTGCGCCGTCCGGGTTTTTAGAGGTGACCGGAATGGCTAAGGTATCCACCCAAAGTACCGGGCCTTCTTTCGGGAACACCATATCTAACGGAGCTTTCTCTTTTTTCGCAATACGCACGGAACCGTTCCACAATTGGCCCACTTCTACTTCACCTGAAATGAAGGCGTTTGCCGGGTTGTCGGAATTGAAAGAAAGCACGTTCGGACGCAATTTCAATAATTCTTCGTAAGCCTGTTTGATAATTGCCGGATCTTGTGTATTCGGATCTTGACCGATTTTCAATAAAGCAATGTTGAATACTTCGCGCGCGTCGTCTAATAATTGTACTTTATTGGCAAATTCCGGTTTCCATAAATCGCCCCAAGAGGTGAAATCGGCACCTTTGTAGCTATTAGTGTTAAAGGCAATGCCCGGCGCGCCTAATAATTGCGGAAGGGAATATTTGTTGCCTTTGTCGTAAGGTTTGTCGAGCCAATCAGGGTCTAATTCTTTAATAACAGGTAATTTGCTGTGATCCAGTTCTTTTAACATGCCTTCGCGCGCCATTTTGGAGACGAAGTAGTTAGAAGGGGCAATGACGTCATAACCGCCGGCGGCGCCTTGGGTTTTGATTTTTGCATACATGGTTTCATTGGACTCAAGGCTGGAAACGATTACTTTGATGCCGGTTTCCTTAGTGAATTCGTCTAATAAACCGTCCGGAACGTACTCAGTCCAAGTATATAAATATACAGTATCATTAGCAGCCGCCGGTGCGCTAGTCATTTCAGACTTGCTCTCTTTGTCGTTACAAGCGGTTAATGTTGCGGCAATTAAACCGGCAGTAAGCAGACCTGCAAATTTTTTCATTTTTGTTTGTTCTCCGTAAAAGAGGGTAAAAAAACACCTGCGTAAAATGCAGGTATAAAAAAACGCCTTGATTGTGCGTCAAGGCGTATTGTATGTGCTATTAGATTATTTGTGAAGCATTATTATGACTAGATGTCTTTGTGTTTCTTACCGATAAATTGGCTTGCAACAACGAGTAATAATGACAGCACAATCATGATGGTGGCAAGGGCGTTCACCTCCGGCGTGACCCCGGTTTTTACCAAGGAGAAAATACGCAACGGCAAGATTTCATAGCTTACGCCACTGACGAAAGAGGACACCACAACGTCGTCCAACGAAATGGTGAAACTTAACAACCAGCCGGAAACCACCGCCGGCAAGGCAAGCGGTAGGATAATTTTGCGTAAAATGGTGATTTCGCTTGCTCCCAAATCTTTCGCCGCTTCCAGCATTCTGGCATCAAAGCCATTTAAGCGGGAGAAAATAGTTACCGTTACATAAGGCAAACAGAAGGTCACGTGTGCCAACAATAAGGACCAGAAACCTAAAGAAATCCCCACAACCATAAACAAGGCGAGTAAGGATACCGCCATAACGATATCCGGCGACATCATCACGATAAACAACATGCCGCTCACCGCCTGTTTACCGCGGAAACGATAGCGATATAAAGCAATTGCGGTTAAACCGCCGACAATAGTCGCTAAAGTTGCCGCAAAGAAGGCGATGGTGACAGAGTGAATCGCTGCTTGGATTAGGGTGTCGTTATTAAATAAACGCTCGTACCAGTTCCAACTGAAACCTTTCCAACTTAAACCGTAGCGGTCTTCATTGAAAGAATTCGTCACTAAAATAATAATCGGGATATACAAATAAGCGTATACCACAAACATAAAGA